>JAIENC010000301.1 GCA_019751635.1 Mycobacteriaceae bacterium | reverse complement strand
GATCGACGACATCACCGGGCTTGCGGCGCCATCTCCCAACGCGCAGAACGACTTTCCCAAGATCGCATCGGAAATATCGGTCAGCTTGTCCAGATCCTCGTGAGTGCCCTGCCCGGTTTCTAGCCGCTGGTAGATCTTGTCCAGCCAGAAGGTGCCTTCGCGGCACGGCGTGCATTTTCCGCAGGACTCGTGTTTGTAGAACTGCGTCCAGCGTCGCACCGCGCGCACCACACAGGTGGTTTCATCGAAGATCTCCAGCGCCTTGGTGCCCAGCATGGAGCCGGCCGCACCCACGCCCTCGTAATCCAGCGGCACGTCGAGGTGCTCATCGGTGAGCAGCGGCGTGGACGACCCGCCGGGCGTCCAGAACTTGAGCCGATGTCCGGCGCGCATCCCGCCGGCGTAATCGAGCAACTCGCGCAGCGTGATCCCCAGCGGGGCCTCGTACTGGCCGGGGCGGGTGACATGCCCGGACAGCGAATACAGCGTGAAGCCGGGTGATTTCTCGCTGCCCATCGACCGGAACCAGTCGACGCCACCCAGGATGATCGACGGGACGCTGGCGATCGTCTCGACGTTGTTGATCACTGTGGGGCAGCCGTACAGCCCGGCCACCGCCGGAAACGGCGGCCGCAGCCGGGGCTGGCCGCGCCGGCCCTCCAACGAATCCAGCAGCGCGGTTTCCTCACCGCAGATGTAGGCGCCCGCGCCGGCGTGCACCACCAGCTCCAAGTCGAAGCCCGAGCCGGCGATATTGCGGCCAAGCAAACCGGCGGCGTAGGCCTGCGTCACCGCGTTTTGCAGGCGGCGCAACACCGGCAGCACTTCGCCACGCACGTAGATGAACGCATGGCTGGCCCGGATCGCATACGCGGCGATGATGACGCCTTCGACGAGCACGTGTGGCGTCGCCAGCATCAGCGGAATGTCTTTGCAAGTACCGGGTTCGGACTCGTCGGCGTTGATCACCAGGTAGTGCGGCATGGCCGCTGGGCCGGTGTCGCCCTGCGGGATGAACGACCACTTCGTCCCGGTGGAAAAGCCCGCGCCGCCGCGTCCACGTAACCCGGAGTCCTTGACGACGTTGATCACCGCGTCGGGAGCCATGGTCAGGGCTTTCCTCATCGCCTGATAACCGTCGTTGCGGCGATAAGTGTCCAGGGTCCACGACTCGGGGTCGTCCCAGTAGCGGCTGAGCACGGGTGTCAACGGTGTTGCCGAGGGACCGGTCATGATTGGCCTTCCGGCGCCGTGGGGGCCTGCATGCCGTTTTCCTGCGCCACCCGCAGACCGGCCAACGTGGCCGCGCCGGCCCCGCCCTGGCCTTGGTCGGGGCGCTGGTCGGGCAGGCCGGCCAGGACGCGCGACGTCTCACGGAAGGCGCATAGCGAGGCACCGCGGGTAGGCGTCATCGGGGCACCGGAGCGCAACGAGTCGACGAGTTCGCGCGCCGACTCGCAAGTTTGGTTGTCGAAGAACTCCCAGTTGACCATCATGACCGGCGCGTAATCACAGGCGGCGTTGCATTCGATGTGTTGCAACGTGACCTTGCCGTCTTCGGTGGTTTCGTCATGACCCACGCCGAGGTGCTCCTGGAGATCGGCGAAGATGGCGTCGCCACCCATGACCGCGCACAGCGTGTTGGTGCAGACGCCAACCAGATAGTCACCGGTGGGTTCGCGCCGATACATCGAGTAGAAACTCGCGACGGCCCCAACCTCGGCTCCAGTCAACCCGAGCTGTTCAGCGCAGAACTCCAGACCCGCCGGAGTGAGATAGGAGTCCTCAGCTTGGACCAGATGCAGCAGAGGCAACAACGCCGATCGAGGGCTGGGATAGCGGCCGATAATCTCTTTGGCATCGATCGCTAAGCGGGCCCGCTGCTCAGCTGAGTATGCCTGGGGCGCACCATCAACGACGAACTGGCCGGGTTCTTCGGCGGGCGGGCCGAGTCGGAGAAATACCCGCTCTCCACCGCACTGGGCCCCGGTCACCGGTCCACCCCACCCATCACCGGATCGATACTGGCAACCGCGGCGATGACATCGGCAACCATACTGCCTTCGCACATCGCGGCGACCGCCTGCAGATTGGTAAACGACGGATCTCGGTAATGCACTCGATAAGGCCGGGTGCCGCCGTCGCTGACCATGTGCACGCCCAGCTCGCCGCGGGGTGATTCCACCGCGACATAGACCTGGCCGGCCGGGACTCGGATGCCTTCGGTGACCAACTTGAAATGATGGATCAGGGCTTCCATGGATCCGCTCATGATCTTGGCGATGTGCTCCGGCGAGTTACCCAACCCGTCCGGGCCGACTTTGAGATCAGCTGGCCAAGCAATTTTGCTGTCCTGCACCATGACTGGACCGGGCTTCAACTTATCCACACACTGTTCGACGATCTTTAACGACTCCCTCATCTCTTTGACTCGAATCATGTAGCGCCCGTAGGCGTCACAGCCGTCATCGGTGATCACGTCGAATTCGTAGTCCTGGTAGCCGCAGTATGGCTCGTCTCGGCGTAGGTCGTGGGGTAGTCCGGTGGACCGCAGGATCGGCCCGGTGATGCCTAATGCCATGCAGCCGGTCAGGTCTAGGTAGCCGACCCCCTGGGTGCGCGCCTTCCAAATATCGTTCTCGTTGAGCAGATTTTCCATGTCGCGCAGTAGTCGCGGCATGTGGTCAAGGAATTTCCGAATCTCCTTAACCGCTTCCGCTGGCAGATCTTGGGCCAGCCCGCCCGGCCGGATGTAGGCGTGATTCATCCGCAGTCCGGTAATTAACTCGAACAGACTGAGCACCATTTCGCGTGCTTGGAAGCCGACGAACATCGGGGTCATGGCACCCAACTCCATGCCACCGGTGGCCAACGCAACCAAGTGCGACGAGATCCGGTTGAGTTCCATCATCATCACCCGAATAACGTTGACCCGATCCGGGATCGCTTCAGTAATACCGAGCAGCTTCTCCACGCCCAAGCAGTAAGCGGTCTCGTTGAAAAACGGCGAGAGATAGTCCATCCGGGTGACGAAAGTGACGCCTTGAGTCCAGTAACGGTATTCAAGGTTCTTCTCAATTCCTGTGTGCAAGTAGCCGATTCCGCACCGAATCTCGGTGACGGTCTCTCCTTCAAGCTCGAGGATGAGGCGCAAGACGCCGTGCGTGGAGGGATGCTGGGGTCCCATATTGATGACGATGCGTTCACCGGGGTCCCCGCTGCGGGCGGCCTCGACGATCTGTGCCCAATCCTGGCCAACGACCGCCAGAACTGTCTCTCCTGGTGCCCCAGGCGCAGTGGTGGGATTGTTCATTAGTTGTAGGCTCTCCGCTGGTCGGGCGGGGGTATCTGGGCGCCCTTGTACTCGACGGGCACTCCGCCAAGTGGGTAGTCCTTGCGCTGCGGGTGCCCATCCCAGTCATCCGGCATTTCGATGCGAGTCAACGACGGATGGCCGTCGAAGACGATGCCAAAGAAGTCGTAGGTCTCCCGCTCATGCCAATCATTGGTCGGATAAATATCGAACAACGACGGGATATGCGGATCATCTTGTGGCGCAGAAACTTCCAGCCGGACACGGCGGCCGTGAGTGATCGACTTCAGCGGGTATACGGCGTGCAGTTCACGGCCAATTTCCTGAGGATAATGCACTCCGCTGACACCAAGACACAGCTCGAAACGTAGTCCCGGTTCGTCCCGCAACAGGTGAGCGACCTGGGGTAACAAGTCACGACGAACGTGCAACGTCAATTCATCACGGTGCACGACAACTTTTTCGATAGCGTCGGCGAATTCCTTGCAGCCAGCCTGTTTCAGGGCTTCGGCCAGCCCGTCAACGACCTCATCGAAGTAGCCGCCATAAGGCCGTGGGCTGCTGCCTGGCATGGCGATCTCGCGGACCAACCGCCCATATCCCGAGGTGTCGCCGGTACCACGAGCTCCGAACATGCCATGCCGGACGTCAACCGGAGTTTCTTCCGATCCGCTCATCGCAGGAGTCCGCGCATCTCGATGGTGGGCTTGGCCGACAATGCCGCTTGCTCAGCTTCAGCGATGGCTTGCTCCCGGTTAACGCCTAGCGGCATGTCCTGAATCTTGTCGTGCAGCTTGAGGATTGCATACATCAACATCTCTGGACGCGGCGGACAACCCGGCAAGTAGATATCAACCGGAACAATGTGGTCGACACCTTGCACGATCGCATAGTTATTAAACATTCCCCCAGACGACGCGCAGACACCCATCGCCAGAACCCATTTCGGCTCAGCCATCTGGTCATAAATCTGGCGGAGCACCGGGGCCATCTTCTGACTGACCCGCCCGGCCACAATCATCAGATCCGCCTGCCGGGGTGTTGCCGAAAACCGTTCCATGCCAAACCGGGCAAGGTCGAATCTCGGCCCGGCGGTCGCCATCATTTCGATTGCGCAGCACGCCAACCCGAAAGTCGCCGGCCACACTGAGCTCTTCCGGAAATAGCCCGCCACCTTCTCTACCGTGGAGAGCAAGATTCCGCCCGGCAACGCCTCCTCAAGTCCCATGTCCCACCCCTAATCCCAGGTCAAGCCGCCACGTCGCCACACGTAGGCGTAGGCGACGAATACCGTGAGCATGAACACCGCCATCTCGACCAGCGCGAATATCCCCAACGTGTCATAACTGACCGCCCAGGGATACAAGAACACGATCTCGATGTCGAAGATGATGAACAGCATCGCAGTTAGGTAGTACTTCACCGGAAAACGCTGCCCGCCTACCACATTCTGCGTACTGGCTAGGACAGCCGGCTGGTCCAGCTGATCCGGCTGCCCCAACGGCTCGATGCCGCACTCGTAAGCCTCCAGCTTCGCCCGGTTGTAGCGGGAAGGGCCAACGAGTGAACCCATGATCACCGAGAACACGGCGAAACCGGCGGCGATGCCGCCAAGCACCAAGATGGGGATGTAAACGTTCAACTCGCTCCCTGATCAGTGATACGGGCTGTGACGAACTCGGGTTAGCGTGATGTCACGTGAGCGTACTCACAGCCTAATCGGGCAACGATGCGGCCCCACAGCTAGCCTGAAGACGGCCAGCGCGCGTGTTTGTACACCGACACGCCGGGATGGCGGTACGGCTCCGCGCGCTCGCGGGATACCGCTAGCGCAGCAAACCTAATACTTTGCGCCCCAAAATGATTGGGTCGATAGGATGCGACACGACGGCTTCTGCTTGGGACCACCGGGCCAGCCAGGCGTCATCTGCCCGGCCGGTGAGCACCACAATCGGCGGTGGGTCCACAATCTCGTCTTTTACCTGCTTAGCGATGCCTAACCCACCGGCCGGTGTTGCCTCACCGTCCAGAATGGCTAAGTCGATACCCCCGGCATCTAACTCTCGGATGACCACTGGCGCGGTCGCCACTTCCTGGTAGTTCAGCTCCGGTAGGTCTCGGTCCAGGTGTTTGCCTAATGCCCCGATAACCCGAGCACGGGTATTCGGGTTATCGCTGTATACAAGGATGCGCAGGGCTTTAGGGGAAGCGGGCACGGTGCAGATGCTACCGGCATGGAAATAGCCCGAGCCGCCGCCGCAGCAACCTGACCAGTTGCGCTGGCGTTAAAGAAGCCCGGATTGTCATTACCGGTGTTGCCAATGGCCAGAATGGTCGCAACAGCAGCTGACCGAACAAGACAGGCCGTAGTCACATTCTCACAAATTGTTTCCCTAAAAATCGCGCTAAGAAATTCGGGCGCTTCGAATCCTGTCCCCGGCGTGCAGCAAAGCACCGGGCAGATCATGGCCAACAACAGATTTCGCAACCTGTGCAGCAGCAATCGCCGCCGCCAAGTCAATGTCTACGTCAATACCGCTGTCCGTCAAGAGATACACCAAATCCTCAGTGGCGATATTGCCGGTAGCTCCCGGCGCAAACGGACACCCGCCCAGCCCGCCGACGGAAGCATCGAGACGGCTAACACCAGAACTCACCGCCGCGAAAGCACTAGCCAGACCGGCTCCGCGAGTGTTGTGGAAGTGCCCACCCAGCGGCAGCTCGTCGAGCACCGGCCGAAGCAACGCGATCAAGGAGCTAACCCGACCTGGCGTCGCAGTACCAATGGTGTCCGCGATCGCAAACCGGTCAACACCCTGATCACGAGCAATCCGGGCGATCTCCACCACCCGCTGCGGTGGGGTGGGGCCGTCAAAAGGACAGTCCCAGGCGGTAGCCACAATGACTTCGACAGTGACATTGCCGTGATGCGCAATGCTGACGATCTCGCTGATCTGGTCGACGGCCTCGGCGCTGGTGCGGCCCACATTGGCCAGACTGAATGCGTCGCTGGCTGATACCACATATTCGATCCCGCCCAGCCCGGCTGCCACAGCCCGGCGCGCCCCTCCGGGACTAGCGACCAGCGCGGAGAACGCAATGTCGGGGTAATGGTGCAGTTCAGCAGCCAGCGCCGCGGCATCAGCCATCGACGGCACCTTGGTCGGGGAGACGAACGCGCATACTTCAACCTCGCGAACGCCGGTGGCCGCCACCGCGGCAAGCAACTCCAGCTTGGCCGCTAACTCCACTGGACGCTCGATCTGCAGTCCGTCCCGAAGCGAAACCTCACGGATATCGACGTGTACGGGCAACTCACACCGCCCCGTCAGCACGCAGCTCGGCGAGTTGCTGAGCGGTTTTGCCTAACAACCCGCGATAAACGTCGTCATTGTGGTGGCCGGGCCTGGCCGGGCCGGCATGACGAAGGCCACCAGGGGATTCCGAAAGCACTGGCACAATTCCCGGCCCTAAGACGGTGCGGCCGATGCGTTCGTCATAGTGCTCAACAAGCATGCCCCGAGCCCGTAACTGGGGATCCCGAACAACCTCTGCCACGGTGTTGATCGGCCCGGTGATCACACCGGCGGCGGACAGCGTCGCCATGATCTCGGCAGGCATTCGTTCGGCCGCCCAAGCACCAATAATCTTGTCCAGCTCGTCCTGGTGCCGACCACGGGCACCGTGGGTGGCAAACCGTTCGTCGGTAGCCAAGTCGGGACGGTTCATTACCCGGCATAGCCGAACGAACACGGTGTCTTGATTTGCCGCAATCACCAACCAGGTGCCGTCGGCACTGCGGTAAATATTGGACGGCGCGATACCCTCCAGCCGGGTTCCCGATGGACCGCGCACTACACCACCGATGTCATAGTCGGGGATGGTGGATTCCTGGATAGCTAAACAGGATTCGGTCAAAGCCACATCAACAACTTGCCCCTGCCCGGTAATGCTCCGGCGATATAGCGCAGCCAAGGCACCTTGCGCGGCGAACATGCCAGCCAGGCTGTCGCCCAGCGAGAGTGCAAGCCTGGGCGGTGGGCTACCGGGAAAACCATTGAGATGCCGCAATCCGCTGGCCGCCTCAGCTACTGAGGCGTAACCAGCCTTGCCGGCATCAGGTCCGGTTTGTCCGTAACCAGATATTCGCACCAAGATGACGCCCGGATTTCGTTCTGCGAGAACGTCGTAGCCCAAGTTCCACTTCTCCAGTGTTCCTGGCCGGAAGTTTTCCACCACGATATCGGATTTTTCGACCAGCTCCAGAAACAACTCTCGTCCGAGCGGGCGCCGCAGGTCGAGCGTGACCGCCTGCTTGTTGCGCGCATGCACGGTCCAGAAAAAATGGTGTCCGTCGAGTTCGGCCTGCCCCCAGGTGCGCAGCGGGTCCGGGGCACCCGGCGCTTCCACCTTGATGACCTCAGCCCCCATGTCGCCAAGCAGACGACCAGCAAAAGGTCCGGCGATGAGCGTGCCCAACTCCAGAACCCGGATACCGTCAAGCGACCCAACCATTTTGGTGCCGTCAGCTTTGGGCTTGTCGTCAGTCATGGATGCGTAATACGACTTTGCCCGTGGCGGTGCGGTTCTCTAAGGAGGCAATCGCGGCGGCCGCCGCTTCCAGCGGGTAAACCACCGGCTCAGGGGGTGCTAACTGACCTGCGGCGAGCAGCTCCACAAGCCCGTCCCACTGCTGGGCTAACGCATCAGGATGCTTCAAGTTCCACGCCCCCCAGCCAACACCAACGACATCAATGTTGTTGAGCAGCAAGCGATTTACTTTGACTGTAGGAATTTCGCCACCGGTGAAGCCGATGACCAGCAACCTACCCGCTGGGGCCAGGCAACGCAGCGAGTCGGTGAACCGATCGCCGCCGACCGGGTCCACAACGACGTCGACGCCGCGCCCTTGGGTCAGGTCCTGGACCGCATCCTTAAATCCCTCGGCCAGCACTACATCGCTCGCACCTGCGGCTCGTGCGATCTCCGCTTTCTCTTGGGTGCTGACCACCGCAATGGTTCGCGCCGCCCCAAGTACGGGCGCTAGCCGCAAGGCTGACGTCCCGATCCCCCCCGCTGCCCCGTGGACCAGCACCGTCTCCCCCGGATGCAGCCGGCCCCGGCTACGCAATGCGAAATACACCGTCAAGTCGTTGAACAACAACCCGGCCCCCGCAGTAAAGCTGACATTGTCGGGCAACCTAAACACGTGTTCTGGCGATACGACGGCTACCTCCGCCATGCCGCCAGCGAGCATCGTCAGTCCAACAACTCGGTCACCCGGCCGTACCCGAGCATCCTCAGGGGCCGACCGCACTACCCCAGCGATCTCGGCACCGAGCACGAACGGCAGTGCCGGCTTGTACTGGTAGAGGCCACGGGTGAGTAATGCGTCGGGAAAAGCTACCCCCGCGGCGTGCACGTCGACGACCACACCGGTGGCCGTGGGTTGGTCAACCTCAGCCACCTCCACCGCATCTGGACCGTCTAGCCGAGTCACCCGAACCGCGCGCATGCCACCTCATCTCGTTGCAACGACCAGCGGTTGACTAGCCTACTGGCGACAAGAAGCTGCCAGGAGATCCGCATCACCGCACCGACGAAGCGATCCGGTCTAGGTATAGACGAGCAAGGCCATGACCGACCCGGCCATCACCAACCGATTCGGCTTGGGCATCATCGACCAGGTGGGTCGGGCATTGGGTCGCGACGGCGACAACAAACCGGGACAAAACTGGGCGCGGCGAGGCACGCATGGCCAGCCGGGGCTGCATACCCCATCAGGGTTCGTGGCTTGGTTGGCGGTGGCATGGTGACCCCCATCGTGACTGACGTCGTTGTGATCGGAGCTGGTTTTGCTGGGCTCACCGCGGCCCGAGATCTCGTGCGGCGCGGGCACGATGTCCTAGTTCTGGAGGGCCGAGACCGGGTAGGCGGACGCTCACTGACCAGCAACGTCGCGGGCATACCGGCCGACATGGGCGGTACTTTCGTAGGCCCTACCCAAGACGCCATCTTGGCGCTGGCAGCCGAGTTGCAGATCTCGACCTGCCCGACTTTCCATCGCGGGGCCAACGTGATCCAGCGCGGCAATTCGCTACGCTCCTACCGCGGCACCATCCCCAAGTTACCGCCAGTGGACTTGCTCGACATCGGCCGGCTGCGTTGGCAGCTCGCACGCATCGCCCGAAGTGTCCCGCTAGACGCCCCGTGGGCCGCGCGCCGGGCCCAGGCGCTAGACAGCCAGTCCTTGGGCGAGTGGCTGCGCTCGGTGCACGCCACGGCCACCTCGCGGGAGTTGCTGGCCATCGTGTCGCGGGTGACGTGGGGCTGCGAACCCGACGAAGTGTCGATGCTGCACACGGCGCGCTACGTTCGGGCCGCCGGCGGCCTGGACCGGATGCTCGACGTTCACAACGGCGCTCAGCAGGACCACTTCCTTACCGGCACACAGCCGATCGCCGAGCGGATGGCCGCTGAACTCGGTTCCCGAGTGATGCTCAATGCCTTTGCCCGCCAGATTGATTGGCATTACTCCGGGGCCACCGTCAGCTTCGATCACGGACAGGCCGTCGCCCGCTATATCATTATGGCGATCCCACCGGCACATCGCGCGGCCATCATCTGCACTCCCGCATTGCCAGCCGAGTACGAGCAGCTGGCCGCGCACTGGCCACAGGGTCAGCTCAGCAAGGCATGTGCTGCCTACCCCACACCGTTTTGGCGGGCCGACGGGTTGTCGGGCATGGCGCTCTCCGACACCGGCCCGGTGTTTATCACTTTCGATATCAGCCCGCCGGGCGATGGCCCGGGTGTTCTGCTGGGATTCGCCGACGCTCGACGGTTCGACCAGATACCCGCTCAGCTGCGCCGCCACCATGCGCTGGACTGCTTTGCCCAGCTGTTTGGCGAGCAAGCACGCGAACCGCTCGATTACATCGATTACCGTTGGGGAGCAGAGGAATTCGCCGCTGGCGGCCCGACGGCAGCGGTACCTCCGGGATCCTGGACACGTTATGGCCCCTGGCTGCGTCGCCCGGTGGGGCCAATTCATTGGGCTGGCACCGAGACCGCCGACCAGTGGACTGGCTTCCTCGATGGCGCCGTCCGATCCGGGCAACGCGCAGCGGCTGAAGTTGCCGATCGGCTACACCTACGAGCTGATCCGATCTAGCCCGCGGACCCCCGCCACTGCTTTGGTGAGCGCTCGAAGCTGCCAATTGATTTCTTCGTGATGCTCCAGCATGGAGCAGTGCCCGCCGGGCAGCTCAATAAGGCCGGCAAGGTTAGGGGCATTACGGGCAATCTTGCGGGCCGCGCTGAGCGGTGTCAGTCGATCCCGTTGGCTACCGACAACCAGGGTGGGGACCGTCATACCAGCCAGACTGATGTGCCGAGGTCCCAACGCGTCAACGAGGGCCTTGGCGCAACCCCCGCGACCGGTCGGCGAGGTGGACACGAACAGCTGATGAAGAAATGCCCGCACACTTGGGTCCACGTGGGATCCCAGCGCCATGAAATCGATGAACTCCTGGCTGGCCCGCCGTACCACCTCCGGCACCGGCAATGCGCCAAAAGCACCAATCAGGCCTTGTCCGGCCAGCACGCGAGCCGAGGCCAGCGGGCGTGGAACCGTGAACAGTTTCACTTTGCGCAGCAGATCCCCGGTGGTGGTGTTGAGCAGGGCTACCCCATCGGCGCGCTGGTGCACCTTGTCGCCGTACCGCTCCGACCAGGCCGCAATGGCCATACCACCCATGGAATGCCCGACCAGTACAGCCCGCTCCCGCGGATTGAGGGTGGCATCAAGCACGGCATCAAGATCGGAGGCAAGATGGTCCAGGCTGTAACCCCCACTGCCCGGAACACCGCTTTGCCCATGACCACGGTGATCGAAGGCAATCACCCGGTAATCGGTGGCTAGGTCAGCAATTTGATATGCCCACACCCGGATCGCGCAGACGATACCGTGCGCCAGCACTATTGGGTAGCCGTCTTTCGGACCGAAGACCTGCGCGTGCAGGTGAGTGCCGTCCGCCGCACGGACCGCGACTGTGCGACTGGGCGGCAACACAACAGGCACCCAGGCTGGCGTACTGACCTGGCTTTCATGTCGAGAACTCATTGCCGCTCCCTTCAGATCCCGCTGAGTGTAATCCCGAATTAACATCGAATTGGCCGAATCGACCCCGCGACACTCTTTCTTATGGATTTCTCTGAGCCTGACCGCTGGCCGGTGCGCTCGGGCGGGAAAACAGGACCGCGGTCGATGCCGGACCGACCCGGTTCGGCGGCGGCAAGAATTCGATACGCATCTGCGGGTCGGCCGCCTGGCCCAGAGCCACGAACGCCGAGTGGCTGTAGGACCGCAACACGCTAATACACCCGTCGTGCATCCAAGGCCACAGTGCCGACAACGACATCCGCAGGCCCATCGGGCTCATCACCAGCAAATCCAGCATCAGCCCTAGCGGGGGCCGCCGCCGGATATCGATGACCAGAAATTTCTTGCCGACGCGAGTTGCCTCGGCGATCGCCTTACAGGCAGCTTGAGGCGGCAGGTGATGAAAAGCGAGCGCGAACACGACCAGGTCATAACTGTCGTCATCGGCGGCGATCGCCGTAGCGTCGACCACTTGGGTGCGGACCCGCGGATCAGCACCCAGCTCGGCAGCGGATATCTTCGCTACCGAGGTCGGATCCAGGTCGCTGATCGTTACCGTCGCCGTGGGATGCAAATCCAGGATTTGGGCAGACAACTTGCCGTGCCCAGCCCCTATTTCCAGGATCCGCGGGTGGGCAATATCGGCGACCACGCTGAGCGCGGTGCGGGCGTTCTTCTCGTGCAGGCCGAGGTAGGTGCCCATCCGGTCAAGCGCAGCGATCACGCTTTGCTTGACGTCATCGGCCACGTCGTCGCGGTCGGTGAACTCCAATGTCTTAGTCTGCAGCAGCCGATCCAGCCGTGAGGCGTTCGGCCCGCCTCGGGGCATCGTCGCTATCGATCCGGGCTGCGCAGCCGGTTCACCCATCACCTGCTCCTCATCTAGTGCGATCTTGAACTATTGCATGCGCACATGCGCATGGTCACGAGGACCTGTCCGCACGTCAGCGCCGCTGACCAGTCCCGGCTTTACCCTGGCTGCACTCTGATCGATTGACGTCCTCCCCACGGCTGAAGCCGGGGGATTCCAACCCCGTTGATCGACCGGCCCCTACCCACTGACAAGGATTGCGATTTTGGCACTCTTGGCATGCACGGATGAATGACGGTATTTCCTTGTTCGCCAACGATGTTCAGTAGCGCAAACATCTAAGCCGAGCTTCTTGATTCCGACCGATTCTCATGCATATCGATGAATAAATGATGACCCGATCAGGGCCGAGATCTGCGCGGGAGTTACCGCCAGACCCGCAACTCGGGCGACCAGGTGAGCCCGGCGGCTCGGCCATCGTTTACTGGGTCGGCGAACGCGAAGCACTGGTCGAGGAGGTCCTGGAACCGCACGGGAGTGACGGCTTCGAGGCGTTGCTTGCGTCGCCAGGCCGCCCAGTTCGGCTGGGCGGTGTCGGCCATCCCGAGCAGGACATTGGGCAACGGGCTCATCGTGACCCTGCGGTGGTCAGCGACCACGCCGATAGCGCTCGCCATGTCGGCTTGCTGCACGCTGCGCGAACTGATGATGGCGGCAATGTCAACGAAGTCGCGCCAACGCGTGTTCGCGCTGCCGCGGTCGACAGCGGTAACGGATCTTTTCCGCCAGCACCATATGGTCGGGGTAGCCACGCACCTGCAGGGTCCCACCCAACAACAGCGGCAAGTCGGCGTTGCTCGACGCCGGCCAAATCGGGTCACCGAAGTTCACATCGACATGCAGCGGAATCCGAGCGGAGGCCAGTTGCGCGGCCAGGGTGACTCGCACCCCTGCGTAGTCCGCGTCGTCGCGGATGGTGGCGCCAGCGACAGACTCCGCGGCGAACACCAGGCCACGACTTCGCGGGCATCTTGACTTGATGCATCACGCACCTTCGTTTAGCCCCCACTCCCTCGGTAGCCGAACGGCTTTAGCAGGGAACTTCAATCTTAAAGGGGCAGTTGCGATTTCGCCATCATGGGGCGTGTCATTGCATGAGGAGGCCCTTGGTCTTCCGAAGTCTGAAAGTTGCGACATATTCGGACTGAAGAAGGGAACCAAGGGCCGTGTTTGACGGTAGGACATTGTTGTTCGGGCCGCCAGGAGTACGGGTTGAGCGTGTCGAGCCGCTTGCTGACGGGACCCGGGTGGTGCAGGCGGTAACCGCTGAGCAGTCAACGGCAGCGTGCCCGTCGTGTGGGGTGGTGTCTACGTCGGTGAAGGCCCGGGTGTTCACCGGCCCGCGTGACATTCCCTACGGCCAAGACCGAATCATCTTGCGCTGGAAAAAACCCGATGGCGCTGCCGGGAAGACTACTGCGAACAGTCTTCGTTCATCGAGGCTATCGCGCAGGTCCCGCCGCGAGCTCGCACCACGACGCGGTTACGCACCCAGATCGGTGCGGCGATCGGCGACGCCGGCCGCTCAGTGGCCGAGGTCGCCGACGCCTATAGGGTGTCGTGGCCGACCGCGCACCATCCGTTCGTCGCCCACGCTGAGGCGCTGCTGGCCGAGCCCGAGCCGACCCGGGTGCTCGGCATCGACGAGACACGCCGCGGCAAACCGCGCTGGCAGCGATGTGCGGCGAGCGGGAAGTGGGTGCGCATCGACCCGTGGGACACCGGGTTCCTCGACCTAACCGGCGATCAGGGCCTGTTGGGACAACGGCAGAGCCGCACCCGCACCGCTGTGATCGACTGGCTGTCCCAACGCAGCGACCAGTTCCGAGCCGGCGTCAAGTTCGTAGCGATTGACCCGGCGGCGGCGTACGCCTCGGCGATCCGCACCCCCCGCCGAGGCCGCTCGTATGCGACCACCGTCGCTGATGTCGCCAACCACCAAATCATCGAGATCCTGCCCACCCGAAGCTATGTCGATGTCGCCGGCTGGATCGACGGCCAGCCCCTGGCCTGGAAACACCGCATCCGCTTCGGCGCCCTGGACATGTCGGCGACCTACGCCGCGGTCTACCCGGTGATGCTGCCCCAAGCCCAGTAGGTCGTCGATCCCTTCTACTGCGTGCAACTGGCCAACCGGGCCCTCGACAAGATTCGACGACGCGTGCAGCGTGAACAAAAAGGCCACCGCGGCCGCCGTCACGACCCCCTCTACCGGGTCCGTCGGGTGTGGCTCACCGGTGAGGAACGCCTCAACGCCAAGGCCACCCAACGCTGAGTTCCCTACTGCAACCGGGCGATCCCCACAGCGAAGTCGCCCTGGCCTACCGCGTCAAGGAACGACTGCGCGAGTTCTACCGCTGCACCGATATCCACTCCGCCCGAGCGATGCTGGCCGAACCGATCGGGCCCATAAAGTCGAAGAGCATGAAAATGGCCCCCGGAGAATTCTCCGGGGGCCATTTTGCCTGGTAGCGGGGACAGGATTTGAACCTGCGACCTCTGGGTTATGAGCCCAGCGAGCTACCGAGCTGCTCCACCCCGCGACGAACGGGTACCACGTTACCCAACGCCCGCGAGCCCACCAAATCGGCAGCTAAGGGGCAGGGATTACGGGTTACCCCTAACCCAGCGTGCGCAGAATGACGCGGTTTTCGGCGTGTCAACGTACAAACACGCCCGTTCGCGCGGATCTCAGCAGCGAGCGCCGCCGTGGCAGCAGGGCGGGTGGACGGGCGGGCTATTTGGCGTTGTTGAATTCGTTGATGGCATCATCAAGGCGCTGCAGCGCAGCTCCATAGCCAGCGAAGTCGCCTTTCTTCTGCGCGTCACGCACCGCACCGATCGCCGCCTCAATGCCTTGCAGCGCAGCGGCTTTAGCAGACGACAACGAAGCTGCCCCAGGCGTCGGCGGTACTGGTATCGCCGCCGGCGGCGAACTTGGCGGCACCGATCCACCCGGCACCGGAGCCGGGGCCGAAGCCGCCGGGGGTGAGTTTGCCGGCGTCCCCCCATCGGATGGTGCGATCCTGGTGGCCGTCGCGCCAGCACCCGGACCGAACAGCCCGGTCAGCGCATCACTGACTGTGGGCCCGTAACCGATCTTGTCGTTGTACATCATCGCCACCCGGATCAGCCGCGGATACGACGAAGCGGCGTCGCTGGCCCCTGGGGAGGCGTAGACAGGCTCAACATAGAGCAGCCCACCTTGGGCCACTGGCAACGTGAGCAAGTTCCCCCACCGAATCCGGTTCTGGTTGTCGCGACCAATCACACCGAGGTCCTGCGAGACGGCCGGGTCGGTGGTAATCGCATTATTGGCCAGTTTGGGACCGTTAACTTGCCCGGGGATGGTGAGCACAGTGATTTTTCCGTAGGTCCCCGGATCAGAGCTGGCACTGATGTAGGCAGCCAGATAATCACGCTTGAAACGATTCATTGCGCTAGTGAGCTGGTAGGAAGACGAGTTGTCGCCTTTGAGGATGTTTTTCGCGACGATGTAATACGGCGGTTGATAGCTGCTAGCGGTTGGGTTCGGATCGAGCGGCACGTCCCAGAAATCAGACGTGTTAAAGAACGTCACAGGATCATTGACGTGATATTTGGCCAGCAGCATGCGCTGTACCTTGAACAGGTCTTCGGGATAGCGCAGATGCTCGGCAAGCTCAGGGGTGATAGCACTCTTGGGTTTAACCGTGCCAGGGAAGACCTGCATCCAGGTTTTCAACACCGGGTCCTGAGTATCAATCTGATACAGGGTGACGGTCCCGTCATAGGCATCAACGGTTGCCTTCACCGAGTTTCGGATATAGGCAACCTGCTTGTCGGGAGCCATCCGATTCAAGGCGACCTCAGCGGAGTCCGCGATGGCCGAAGACAGTGAGGTCAGTTCGGAGTAGGGATAGTTATCCAGGGTGGTGTAGCCATCGAGGACCCACATCAAACGCTTGTTGACGATAGCCGGATACACGGCGCTATCGGTGGTCAGCCATGGCGCCACCGCCTCCACCCGCTGGGCTGGATCACGGTTGAACAAAATCTTGCTATTGGAACCAATCACCGTAGAAAACAGGAAGTTCCGCTCAGCGAATTTGGCTGCAAACACGCTGCGGGAGAGCCAGCCCCCAAGCCGAACACCACCGCCACCGGTATAGGTGTATCTCTTTGTTTCGGTGTTGGTCTCGTAGTCGTATTCGCGATCATCGCCGTTCTTCCCGATGATCGCGTAATCGGCAGCGGTGTTAGCGATCACCGGCCCGTAGTAGACGCGTGGCTGGTCCAGTGGCGCTGGACCGTCGGAAACCACACTGCCGTTGGCGCCGACAGCGTTGACCAGAAACTCCGGATAACCACCATTTTGATTCGGGTCATTGGCGATGCCCCGGACCGTATTTGCCGGCGAGGCAATGAAACCGTTCCCGTGGGTGTAGACGGTATGCCGGTTGATCCAGTCCCGTTGGTTGTCGATCAACCTATTCGGATTGAGCTCACGCGCAGCGACCACGTAGTCGCGCAGGTTGCCGTCATGGTCGAGATAGCGGTCGATAGATAGTCGATCGGGAAAATAATAAAAGTTTTTGCCCTGCTCGAACTGGGTGAACGCCGGACTGACAATCGTGGGATCAAGCAGTCGGATATTGGACGTCGTAGCCCGATCTGCGGCGACTTGCTGAGCGGTTGCCGGCGCATCACCGCTGTAATTGCGGTAACTAACAACGTCTTCAGTCAGACCATAAGCTCGCCGGGTGGCAGTAATGCTGCGACTGATGTATTCACTTTCTTTTCGAGCAGCGTCCGGCTTCACACTGATCTGCTCAACGATCAGCGGCCATGCCGCACCGACGATCAATGATGACAACAGCAACAGCACCAGGCTGATCACCGGAATGCGTAAATCGCGCAGCGTGATCGCAGAAAAGACGGCGGCCGCACAAATTAGCGCAATCGCCATCAAGATCAGCTTGGCCGGCAACACCGCATTGATATCGGTATACCCGGCACCAGTGAACGGCTTACCGCCTCGGGTATGCGACAACAGCTCATAGCGGTCTAACCAATAGGCCGCAGCTTTCAGCAGCACCAACACGGCGACCAGACTCACCAACTGAATACGCGCCGACCGGCTCAGCGCACCGGTGCGCCCGGACAATCGAATTCCGCCGAGCAGATAATGGGTGATCAAGTTGGCGACAAATGCTAAAAATACCGCCACAAACAAATAGCCCAGCACTAGCCGGTAGAACGGCAAATCGAACGCATAAAACCCCAGGTCTTTACCGAACTGCGGATCGACAACACCAAAGTCACCACCGTGCAGGAACAATTGCACCCGCACCCAGGAGGCCTGCGCGATAACCCCGGCTAGCAGACCCACCGCCGCTGGGATGCCCACTGCAGACACCCACCGCTTTGACAGCACCGCAGCGCGGTACCGCGCTACCGGGTCGTTGTCGCTCCGGGGGAGAAAGATCGGCCTGGTGCGGTAGGCCAGCGCGAGGCCGGCGAAGACGATGCCGCCCACCACACAGGCGACCGCCACGAACACCACCGCACGGGTAAGCAGGACCGTGGTAAAAACCGAGCGATAGCCAAGTTCGCCGAACCACAGCCAGTCGACGTATCCGTCGACAAGTCGCGGCCCCACGAGCAGCAGTGCAATCACCGCCAACGCGATCATGATGAACATCCGGCTACGCCGAGTAAGCCTCGGCATTCTCGCGGTGGGCCGCATCCCCACTAGCTACACTCCTAGCCTCGATGGTCTTAGACCGTCCCAACTGTACGCACCATGTCGGACAACCCAACCGATGATCTCAGCAACTCGGCGGTTGGCCACCTGAGGTCAACGCATGCAGCGCAGCCACCGCTTGACCAAGGTTGTCAACCTTGACCAAGCGCAAGCCAGAGTGTGCGGATTTAGCCTCATAACAGTTCTTTGCGGGAACCAAAAATACGGTAGCCCCAGCCGCGCGAGCGGCGTCCATTTTGTGGGCAATGCCGCCGATAGGGCCTACCGTGCCATCGTCGTCGATGGTGCCGGTGCCCGCAACGAATGTCGATCCAACCAAGTCACCGGTGGTGAGTTTGTCGATGACGGCCAAGCTGAAAATCAAGCCAGCCGACGGCCCGCCGATGTTGGCGAGGTTGAAGTCCACCACAAACGGCGCCCATGGCGCATCAAGCACCGCAACGCCGAGAAAACCGTAGTCGCGATCCGAATGCGTACCTAGCGCGATGCGGGCGACACCGGCTGGCGCATTCTTGCGACGAAAATCAATCACCACTTCCTGGCCCGGCTTGGTGTTCTTCAGCCGTGACGTGAACTGTTCAACACTGACTACCGGGATGCCATCCACCGCATCTACCGCATCACCAGGCTGCAGCTTGCCCACCGAGGGGCCGTCGGCGGTTACCGTCGCGACGGTAACCGCCGACGGATATTTCAAATACCCCAACGCCGCGTACTCAGCGCTGTCTTCGGACTTCTTGAAGTCGGCATTATTGGCTTTGTCGACTTCTTCCCGAGACGTACCGGGCGGATAGACCAGGTCGCGCGGGATCAGCTGCTCAGTACCGGAGAGCCACAGGGTTAAGGCTTGCCCCAGCCGCAGGCCGTCACGCTGGGACACTGTCGTCATATTTAAGTGGCCAGATGTCGGATGGGTCGCGGTCCCTTGAATATCGACCACTTGCTTGCCTTCGATCTCACCCAGCGTGTCAAACGTCGGGCCAGGACCAAGCGAGACGAAGGGCACCGTCACGGTCGCGAGCAGCACACCAAAAACCGCAATCGGCACCAACGCGACAATCAGTGTCAGAATCCGCCTGTTCACGCCGCCTAGACTAGTGGGCTATGAGACCCCCCGACGGCGTCGTCACCCGGCATGGTCGCGCGCTCGTCACCAGCGATGAGTACCGTTATTATCATGGCTGATCCGCCTTTCGGTTTCTCCGGCGGGGATAACTCCCCTCAAGACCCAGAAAATAAGCCCGAGCGTGACCAGCCCGGGAAGAGTGACCCGAATTTCGGGTCGGAATATGGGAAACCTTTTGACATGTTTGGCACCAGTGGAGACTTCAGCGGGGATTTCGATATCACCGAGCTAGGACAAATCTTCACCCAACTTGGCCAGATGTTCGGCAATGCCGGCACCGTCATGGCCTCCGGGACAACCTCAGGTCCGATTAATTACGACCTGGCCCGCCAAGTGGCATCCAGTTCGATCGGGTTTGTTGCACCGATCCCCGCACCCACACAGTCGGCAACAGCTGACGCGATACACCTGGCGGAGACCTGGCTCGACGGGGTGACATCGCTTCCTGCTGGCACCACTAAGACCGTCGCCTGGAGCCCCACCGACTGGGTGGATAACACCGTAGACGTCTGGAAGCGACTCTGCGATCCGCTGGCACAGCAAATTTCAACGGTATGGGTAGCTGCCTTACCCGAAGAGGCCAAAACTATGGCCGGGCCACTGATGTCGATGATGACCCAGATGGGCAGTATGGCATTTGGATCACAGCTCGGTCAGGCCTTAGGAAAATTGTCTGGCGAAGTTTTGACCTCAACCGAAATCGGCTTGCCGCTGGGCCCTCAGGGATTGGCGGCACTGCTACCACAGGCCATCGAATCCTTCGCCGCCGGACTTGAACAGCCGCGAAGTGAGATCGTCACATTCCTGGCCGCCCGCGAGGCCGCTCACCATCGGTTGTTCAGCCACGTACCCTGGTTGACCAGCCAATTACTTGGAGCGGTCGAGGCCTATGCCCGCGGCATGAAGATCGACATGATCGGTATTGAAGAACTGGCCCGTGATTTCAACCCAGCCGCGCTAGCCGATCCCACCGCCGTAGAGCAGCTGCTTGGCCAGGGCGTATTCGAACCCAGAGCAACACCGGAGCAAACGGTAGCGCTGGAGCGGCTAGAAACGTTACTCGCCTTAATTGAGGGCTGGGTGCAGACCGTGGTGACCGCGGCGCTCGGTGACCGGCTGCCCGGTTCTGCCGCGCTTGCCGAGACGTTGCGGCGACGCCGGGCCACCGGTGGGCCCGCCGAGCAGACCTTCGGGACGCTGGTTGGGCTGGAGCTGCGGCCCCGCAAATTACGGGAGGCGGCCATGCTGTGGGAACGCCTCACGGCAGCTTCTGGGGTGGACACCCGCGATGCCGTCTGGCAGCACCCGGATCTGTTGCCCTCCTCCAGCGACCTCGACGAGCCGGCCGCGTTCATCGACCGCATCATCGGCGGCGACACCAGCGGGATCGATGAAGCGATCGCCGAAATCGAGCGTAACTGCAATGGCGAAGGCGCTGTGGATAACTAACTGCGGCAGGCGGTCCATACCTGGCACAGTCTGATGCCATGGGGCCGGCGGTAACTCTTTCTTGCGCACTCAACCCAGCAATGCCAGTACTGCTTCGACCAGATGGCGTCGTGCAAGTGGGCTGGGATCCCCGCCGCGCCGTGCTGGTTCGTCCGCCGCAGGGCATGGCACCAGCCGGGCTGGCTGCCCTGCTGCGGTCGATGTATGCGCCGTTAGCGCTGAGCGAACTGCACCGCCAGGCCAACCAGCATGGCGCGATTGCCGCTGACACGCTGGGCGACCTCATAACTCAACTTGTCGAGGCTGGAGTCGCCACTGCGGTGGACGATCCTCGCCGGCAACGATCGTGCCGTTCAGCATCGATTCGCGTGCATGGGCGCGGCCCGTTATCGCAGCTGCTGGTTGATGCACTGCGCTGTTCAGGCGCGGTGATCACGCGCAGTAGCCAACCTCACGCCCTCGGGAACTCTGATCACGCCGACCTGGTGGTGTTGTCGGATTATCTCGTCGCCGACCCCCACATGGTGCGCGATTTGCACCGGCGAGGTGTTGCCCACCTGCCGGTCCGGGTACGCGACGGCACCGGCCTGGTCGGTCCACTTGTGGTTCCCGGGGTGACGAGCTGCCTGGGCTGCGCCGATCTGCATCGCCAGGACCGCGACCCAGCGTGGCCAGCCGTCGCGGCTCAGCTACGCAACACCGTCGGCACCGCCGACCGGGCTACTCTACTGGCGACCGCAGCCCTAGCACTCGGACAACTCAGCCGGGTCATCGACACCATCCACGGAACAGCATCGTCCCGCGATCCCGGTCCTCCCCCAGCGTTGAGCACCACACTGGAGTTTGATGTCCACGCCAGCTCGGTAGTCGCCCGGCACTGGCCCAAACATCCACTGTGCTCATGTTGATCCCTGATTACCCCTGATATCTGTTGTTCGAGAACCCGGCGGAACGCTGTGGTGGATGATGTAGGCGTGGCGGACATCAAACGCGGACGCGCGGCCCGCAACGCGAAGCTGGCCAGCATCCCAGTCGGCTTTGCCGGTCGCGCAGCACTGGGGATGGGTAAACGATTAGCCGGTAAATCCAAGGAAGAAGTCAATGCCGAGCTGATGGAGAAAGCCGCTAACCAACTGTTCACCGTCCTCGGTGAGCTCAAGGGCGGTGCGATGAAGGTGGGCCAGGCTTTATCGGTGATGGAGGCGGCCATCCCCGAACAGTTCGCCCGGCCGTATCGCGAAGCGTTGACCAAACTCCAAAAAGACGCACCACCGCTGCCCGCCAACAAGGTGCATCGAGTACTTGACGCCCAACTCGGC
>JAIENC010000064.1 GCA_019751635.1 Mycobacteriaceae bacterium | reverse complement strand
GTCACCGTCGTCGGTGTTTTTGGTGGCGATTCAGGTTGAAGCGCTGGATCGGCATCGGCTGTTGTCGGATGTCACGCGTGTGCTGGCTGATGAGAAAGTCAACATTTTGTCGGCGTCAGTGACTACCTCCAACGATCGAGTGGCGATCAGCCGGTTCACGTTTGAGATGGGTGACCCCAAACATCTGGGGCACCTGCTCGGTGTGGTGCGCAATGTTGAGGGCGTCTACGACGTTTATCGGGTAACGTCGGCGTCTTAGCCTCGGGTTTGTCAGGACGTCGTTTGACCGCGCCATGATCGTGTCGAAAGTGAACCATCCCGAGTTTCATGCACCCTCTGCATCAAACGCGGGAGGGTTCACCTGAAGGTGCTGTGGTGGTGCTCAAATCCCCAGCAGATCGGCCAGCACCCGCGCCTCAGCCAGCACGTTGTGTGAGCCGGACCTGCCGGCCGCCGCCACATCCAGGGCGGTTTCCACCCGCCGCGCTAATCCCCACGCCTGCAGCCGTTCGACGTCGATGCCCAATGTCGTGGCCAGCAGCGCAAATCGTTCGGCCAGCACTGCCGGTGGGTTGGCGTGACGAAACGGGTCGTCGAGGAGTTCCAGCAGTGGCCATGGGTCGTAGGCCGGGTCTCCGATCATCGGCTTGGGGTCGAGGGCTAGCCAGCCTCGGCGTGAAGAGACGATATTGGCGGGGTTGAAGTCGCCGTGCACGATCACGGTGCGTGACGCGCTGGCCGGTAGTTCGCGTAGCAGGGTGATGCCATGGGCTACTAGGCTCGGATCAAATCCGGGACGCAGCTGCTGCATGCGGGCTTGCACTCGGTCAGCCCACTCGGCGGTGACGTCGCTGAGCCGTTCCAGATTGCTCCGTGCGGGCACCGGCGTCTGCCAGAGCTTACCCAGTATCCCAGCGGCGATCAGCAGTCGTTCTTCCGCGCTGAGGTGGTGCGCTGATCCCAGCGGCTGGCCGGGGTCGCAGCGTTCCAGCAGCAAGGCGTGCTGTTGGGGGTCCGCGCGTAGCAGTCGGACGGCCCGGTTGCCATCCCAGAGTCGCAGCGCTTCGGCTTCGCCGGCCGCTTCGCGGTGCGGCCAGCTGAGTTTGAGCACCACCGATGCCCCGTCTGGCAAGTGTGCGGGGGCCACCCAGGAGCAGCTGCCGCCAGAAAACGGCGCTGATAACCGCAGCTCCCAGCGCGTCGTCAGGTTGGCCACCCGCTCGGGAAGCCGATCCAGCCAGCCTCGCCCACTGACGGTTCCGCCGACGGTTTCCCTGATTGGCAGCGTGGCTGGAAACAGCTCGGGTGTCACAAGTTCCCCGCGAGCAGCGCGCGCAGGATCCTCTGCAGTGTTCCTGCAGGTGGCGGTGTGTCGGCTCGCCAGGCAATGTGCTGGTCAGGACGCACCAGCAGGCCAGTCGTGTCGGTAAGCCCGCACATGCTGGCGAACTCCGCCCAGTGCGGCGGAGCGAGTACCGCGGTGGCGATGCTCGCTTCGGTGGCTTGATCCTGCCACTGCCGAGCGGCGGCGGGACCGTACAGCAAGGTAAAACGAGGGTAAGTACTGCCGATTAGATCCAGGGTGGATTGACGTCCATCGGGTCCGGTGAGCCACCAGTGGGGGAGTCGGCACCCGGGTTGGGCATGCGGCGTATAGCCGGTGGTGTCCAACGTCGACGACGCATAATTGGCGGTCAGCAATAGTTCGTCATCAATGCGGTAGTTCCCACGGGAGTGGGCATTGGTGGTGGCGATGTCTCGGACCTGCATCGCGATGGGTCGGCGCTCGGTTTCGTAGCTTTCGAGCAGGGCGTCGCTGGCTAGCCCAGTAAGCACGGCGGCGAGTTTGACGGCAAGGTTGTCAGCGTCCCCGATGCCCAGATTCATGCCGTGCCCACCAGTCGGAGGGATGAGGTGAGCCGCGTCGCCGGCTAGCAACACCCGGCCGCATCGATAGCTGGTGGCAACGCAGGCATCCATCCGCCAGGCCATCGTGTCGACCACGGTGACGTCCAGGTCCTCGATGCCCGCGGCGGCGCGGATCAGCGGTATCCAGCGTTGCTCATCGTAGTTCTCCGGGTCCTCGGCTTCCGGATCAAAGGGGTACTGGTAGATCCAGTCGGTGTCGTTATCAATGGCCATGAACCCACCGCGGCCGGGTGGCGTCATAAAATACGAGGCGCTAGCCCGATCGGCGACGACGGCACCCAGTGGTGCGCGGAAACGTACGCTGAGGTAGTACCGAAGTCCGGTCTGGCCGTCCATGGCAATGCCACACAGCTGACGCACCATGCTGCGAGCGCCGTCACAGCCCACCAGATACTGTGATTCGATCTCCGAAATACGCTCATTATCGATATCTTTCACCAAAGACCGAATGCTGTCGGGGTGGTGCTGTGACGACATCAGCTGATGGCCGAAGCGGATCCGATTGCCGGCTAATCTGCGCGCTTGATCAATGAGGATGGCTTCCAAGACGTTTTGTGGGCAGAGCACACCCGGTGACGGAGTTACCTCTTGGCCGGGGATTGCCGAGCTGACGCTGGTGCGGGTGAACTGGGGGTCGACCAGACTCGTTCCGCGGTACATCGCTACCTGCTCGGCGGGCAACCCCGCGGAGCGGACCTGATTCTCGAGTCCGATGAGGCGCAAGATCTCCATCGACCGCGCCGAGATCCCACGCGCTTTAGGATGCGTCGATGGGTGTGCCCGGGTCTCCACTAGTAGGTGATCAACCTTGTTCAGCGACAACAGAATCGACAACACCAAGCCCACTGGGCCGCCGCCGGCAATAAGCACCTTTACCTGACGGCGGCTGGCATCTTCAGTCATAGCAGGATGTGGGGGCGCCGCGCCGCCCCGCGCCGCGCGAGCAGACGCAAAAGTCCCCGACACGCCGGGCAAAAAGGAGCTTTTGCGACTGCTCGGCGGGGCTAATCCAGCCTCACTGACTTGATCGTCACGTCCACCCCGGGCTTGCCGTCCTCGCCGCCACCGGCGACGCCAGCCGCTGCGATCTTATCCAATGTGGCCAACCCGTCCTGCTGAATGGTGCCGAACACGGTGTAGGCCGGTGGTAGCTGAGAGTCCTTGTACACCATGAAGAACTGGCTGCCATTGGTGTCCGGTCCGGCATTGGCCATGGCTAATGTGCCACGGGGATAGCTAACTGGCTGTTGGAGCGCCGGATCGTTGGGCTTGTACTGGTCGGTGGGGTATTCGTTGGCGAATTGATAGCCCGGCCCGCCACGGCCATCAGCTTTGGGGTCGCCGCATTGCAGCACCCCCAGCGCGGGTGAGGTAGTCAGCCGGTGGCATGCGGTGCCGTCGAAGAACTCTTGCTGGGCCAGGCTGACGAAGCTGTTCACCGTGCACGGCGACTGGGCGTTGGTGAGCATGATGCCGATGTTGCCTTGGCTGGTCACCATGCTGACGCTGATCTGGGCCGGGTCGGTGGGCACCTTGCCTGATTTCGGCGGTTTCACCGGCTTGGCAGCCGGATCGGTTGACGCCGGGTATTGGCAATTGGCACCGAGATTGGCTGAAGCGCTAAACGCCGGCAACGGCGGCACACCAGCTGGCGGTGTGGTTGGTCCCGCGGTCGCGCTAGAGCTGGTGGTGGTGGCTGTGGCCGATATTTGGCGTTGCGCGTGCTCGTGGTTGGTGTAGACCACGGTAGCCCCGATCGCGAAGATCACGACGAGCACCGCGACCGCCCCGCCGGCAATCACTATGATTCGGCGTCGGCGGGCTTGTTGAGCTTGGCGCTCAAGTCGCCGTTGGAGTTTGCGCTTCGCCGCTTCGCGTCGCTGTTCGTTGCTCGGCACCACCGATATCCCTCCGGTCGTCTGCTGATTCGGCACCGAGTGTGCCAGAACAGCCCGTGTCGGCGTCGGGCGGTCACGATGGAAGACTGGGTAGCGTGTTCATCACCGGATTTCCCGCCGGCTTATTGCGGTGCAACTGTTACGTACTTGCTTCGCGTCCGGGTGCGGATGCCATCATTGTTGACCCCGGTCAGCGGGCGATGGGCGCGCTCCGACGCATCCTGAATGAAAATCGGTTGACCCCAGCCGCGGTGCTGCTTACCCACGGCCACATTGACCACATCTGGTCCGCCCAGAAGGTAGCCGACACGTTCGGCTGTCCGGTCTACATTCATCCGGAGGACCGGTTTATGTTGACCGACCCGATCCAAGGTTTCGGCCCGCGTCTAGGCCAGCTGCTCGTTGGGGTGATGTTTCGAGAGCCCAAACAGGTTGTCGAATTAGACCGTGATGGCGACAAAATGGAGTTGGGTGGTGTCACCGTTACCGTGGATCACACACCTGGTCACACCCGCGGTTCGGTCAGTTTCCGAGTGAGTCGAGCTGGTGCAGCTGATGTGGTGCTGACTGGCGATACGTTATTCGAGCGATCGGTGGGCCGCACGGACCTCTTTGGCGGCAGCGGGCGCGACTTGTTGTGCTCGATCGTCGACAAGCTTCTGGTGCTCGACGACGACACCGTGGTCTTGCCCGGCCACGGTAACGCCACCACCATCGGTGCCGAACGTTGCGCTAACCCGTTCCTGGAGGGCTTGAGTTAAGTGAGTGAGTTATCGGCCTTTTCGGCCCCCAAAGGCGTGCCCGACTATGTGCCGCCGGCTTCGGCGCAGTTCATGGCGGTGCGTTCCCGGCTGCTCGAGGCTGCCCGGCGTGCCGGGTTTGGCGATATTGAACTGCCGATTTTTGAAGACACCGGGCTGTTTGCTCGAGGGGTGGGTGAGTCCACCGATGTGGTGTCTAAAGAGATGTATACCTTCGCCGACCGCGGTGACCGCTCGGTGACGTTGCGGCCGGAAGGCACCGCTGGGGTAGTTCGTGCGGTCATCGAGCATGGCCTGGATCGGGGGGCGCTGCCGATCAAGTTGTGCTATTCGGGACCGTTTTTCCGCTACGAGCGCCCACAGGCTGGCCGGTACCGCCAGCTACAACAGGTCGGCGTGGAAGCGATCGGTGTTGATGACCCGGCATTAGACGCCGAGGTGATCGCGATCGCCGACGCGGGCTTTCGGGCTCTCGGTCTGGATGGATTCCGCCTGGAAATCACCTCGCTCGGTGATGACACCTGCCGCCCACAGTATCGAGAGTTGTTGCAAGAGTTCCTTTTACGGCTCAATCTCGACGAACCAACCCGGCGTCGGGCCCAGCTGAACCCGCTGCGGGTGCTCGACGACAAGCGGCCTGAGGTGCAAGAAATGACAGCCGATGCGCCGGTCATGCTCGACCACTTGTCGGATATCGCCAAGCAGCATTTCGACACCGTGCTGGCGCATCTGGACGCCCTTGGGGTGCCCTATGTGATCAATCCGCGGATGGTTCGCGGGTTGGATTACTACACCAAGACCACGTTCGAATTTGTCCACGACGGCCTCGGCGCCCAGTCTGGCATCGGCGGTGGTGGTCGTTACGACGGGTTGATGCGTCAACTTGGCGGGCAGGATTTGTCCGGCATTGGATTTGGTTTGGGAGTGGACCGCACGCTGCTGGCGTTGCGCGCCGAGGGCAAAGAGGTGGGCGAGACCACCCGCTGCGACGTGTTTGGTGTGCCGCTGGGTGAGCGGGCCAAGCTGCAGCTGGCGGTGTTGGCTGGTCAGCTCCGCGGCGCCGGTGTCCGAGTCGACGTGGCCTATGGCGACCGTGGGCTTAAGGGCGCTATGCGTGCCGCCGATCGTTCTGGGGCGCGGTTGGTCTTGGTGGCTGGGGAACGCGACATCGAACTAGGTGAGGTGGGGGTTAAAGACTTGTCGACCGGTGAGCAGACTGCTTTTCCCACGGATTCTGTTGTGACTGAAGTGCTTTCGCGGTTATAGCTATTTCGCGAAACGCTACGGCGGGCGGATCAAGGGAGTTGGCCCGGGGCGGGAATTCGTGCCCTGCCCGGCCTTGGCGGCGGGCCGGCTTCCGTGGAGAAACTTGACATTTTATCGAATATTTGTTCGAATTTGGTGTGCGGTGGTCCACTCAAAGCGTGGCAGTTGATGGGGTTCCTGTCGGTGACGGGGCTTTGCCGGGATTGCAGCGAATCGGATTTGTGCGCAGTATCCACACTCCGCAATTTGCGGGCATGACTTTTCATGAAGTGCTCTGTAAGTCGGCGTTAAACAAGCTATCGGAGAAGGCGACCTTGCCTTTCCGGTACACCGTGAACGGCTATCGTGGCTGTTCGCATGGGTGCCGATACTGCTTTGCCCGTCCTAGCCACCAATACCTGGATTTCGACTGCGGCCGGGATTTTGATACTCAGATCGTCGTTAAGGTCAACGTCGCTGAGGTCTTGCGCGCGGAGTTGCACCGGCCCTCGTGGCGGCGTGAAACCGTGGCGTTAGGCACCAATACTGATCCCTACCAGCGTGCTGAGGGGCGGTATGCCTTGATGCCGGGAATCATCTGCGCGTTGGCCGAATCTGGTACGCCATTTTCGATCCTGACTAAAGGCTCGCTGCTCCAGCGCGACCTGGCGCTGCTCGTCGAGGCGGCCGCTCAGGTGCCACTGTCGGTCGCGGTATCGCTGGCGGTCGGTGATCCTGAGCTGCACCGCGACGTCGAGCCGGGCACCCCAACTCCGCAGGCGCGCCTGGGACTTATTGCCGCGATCCGAGCTGCCGGGCTGGATTGTCATGTAATGGTTGCGCCCGTATTGCCATATTTAACTGATTCGGTGGCGCATCTTGACGGGTTGTTGGGTCAGATTGCGGCTGCTGGTGCCAGTAGTGCCACGGTGTTTGGGCTGCACCTGCGTGGCACCACTCGGGGCTGGTTCATGTCTTGGTTGGCTGGTTCGCACCCGGAACTGGTTCGCAGCTATCGCGAGCTTTATCGGCGTGGTGCTTACCTTCCGCTTGAGTATCGGCAGATGCTTCAGCAGCGAGTTAAACCAATGCTCGCCAGGTATCGATTAGCGGTGTCTCGGCGGTCGTCGAGGTTGCCAACCGGACCGGTTGCCATGCCTGAGCCGGTACAG
This sequence comes from Mycobacteriaceae bacterium, assembly GCA_019751635.1. Lineage (GTDB taxonomy): Bacteria > Actinomycetota > Actinomycetes > Mycobacteriales > Mycobacteriaceae > Mycobacterium. Next base: position 14,758 of record JAIENC010000064.1, on the reverse strand, counting down.
CAGGCCTTGTTTTGATCGGTGTCGTTCTGGATTGGCATCATCGGTCACCACGAGGTCGGGTGAGGGTAAATTCGTCGACTACAGCGAGTTGTCCGAATGGATCCTTGAGCCCATAGTGGGTCGCTTTTATCGAGGTGTATCCACCCGGTGGCCCCGGGTCCACGTCGAAAACGACAAAGCCATAAGGGTTTTCGCGGTCGCGAAACGCTGACCAAGGGGCGGCTTCGGTGACAAAGATCGAGGGTCGGCGTTTTCGCGCAGAATCGAATTCGCTGACTCCGGTTACCACTTGGCATTGTGGTTGTGCAAAAAATCTGGTGTTGGATGTTTTTGAGGTGCCACCGCAGCCGATCACGACATGGACTGTCCCCTGGCTGGTGTCGATGACATCGATCTTGGTAGATACCGGTATTGGTGTCATGGTGTCGTTAGGTAGTGCTCCCCGGATCGGGTGGGCACGTTCGTAATGATGCTCGTGGCCGCACAGCACCAAGTCCACGTGGTACTGATCGAACAGCGGCAGCCATTCTTGGCGGATGCCCAGGTCGGCGCCGTTGCTCTGATAGCTCGTGGAGATTGCCGTCTGATGCATGCACACGACTACCCAGTCGACTCGCGGATCCTGGCGAGCGTCGGCGAGTTCTTTATGCAGCCAACGCTTTTGCGCCCCGCCTGAGTAGCCCCGTACATAAGTATCGCCACCATCTTCAAGGCAGATGTCATCGTTGCTGAGGCTGATCACGCGTACGGAGCCGGCCGTAAAGGAGTACCACAACCCACGCAGCTGCTGATCTGCCCCTGAATCGGGCAGCGCGAAAAACGTTTGATAAGCCGCGAATCCGATTGGGCCGTTGCCAAGCTCATTTTCGTGATTGCCCGCTGTTGGCATCCATGGTCGGTGTCGGGCTGACAAACTATTGGCCGTAAACCAGTCTGACCAGGCGCCGATCCGATCATGGGCCACATCGGCGTAGCACAAGTCGCCGTTGATCAAATTGAATAGCGGTGCCATGCTTTCGACGGCCAGCGTCGTCCGAGCGGCGGCCGGCGTTCCATAGTGGTCGTTGCCATATGCGCCGTTCGTCACGCTGTTTAACGTCGGTGTTGACTGATCGCCGAAGCTGGTGAATCGCAACGGTTGACGCCCTACCGGGGCGGTTCGCACGGCGCCACCCTCCGGGGTGGTGCCGTCATGCACCGCGGCGTAGATGTACTCGGTGTCGGGCGCCAGGCCGCTGAGCCGAGCGTGGTTAACCCGAACTTCGGTGCCGGATCTCGCATCGCGATACGTCCGAGTCTCGGCTTGCACCGTGCGGCCGAAACCGGCGGTGGGTGTGCCTACCAAGACTCGGGGCTGGCGGACCGGGTCGGTGCTATGCCAGGACACCACGACCTCGGTGGCGGCGTCTTTGCCGAATTGCAGATGCAGACCCATGACCGGTGGTGCGTCAATCACGTTGGGCTGCGGCCACAAGGTCGGCGCGCGTCGCGGTAACCAGACGGCACCGCCATAACCAAGACCAGCGCCGACGAGTGCTGAGCTCCCAGCGGTCAACAAGGTGCGTCGGCTAATATCGGACTGCCCTGGGCTGTCGCTATCGCGTGGTCGCGCGTCTGGGCTCATGCCTGTTTCATACCCGAGCTCGACACCGGAAACCATAGATTCGCAGGGGAAGCGCTTACTCACGGCCATGGCCGCGACGGTATAGTTCCCCGCGATATCCGATCATCCCGACGAATAGGTGTCCTGGTGCTGATTAGTTTCTCATGTGCACTGCCTGTCGCGCGAGTGATGTCTATTCACCATTCCTCTAGGCGATGTCTTAGCTCTTAAAGACATATCTTGAGTTTGCAGTTCGCTGATCGACTTCTTGCTATCCGATATTTCGATTAGTTGAGTAATGTGTCGTCGCTAATTCCCGTTATCGATCTGTATCGACTGCGTTAGCGATCGAGCTGCAACCTCTGGAAAATGAGATCGCCAGAGCTTGAAGGGGAACATCGTAGTGAATATTTGTGACGGCATTCATAACTGGGCCTATATTATTGCCAGGCTTCAGGGCGCCGCGGGCTGCGGCTACCAAGAGGACTGGTTGGGGATGTCGGCGAACCTGGCTGGCGGCGCCGGAAAGACCCTGTGGTACCTGCGAAATCAGATTCCCAAACTCAATAAAGCGATAAAAGCAGTCAAGCCAACCGCCACCTACGTTGTCGATATTGCCATGGTAATAACCCAGCTGCTGGATTTTCTCAACGGATTCTGGATCCCCGATGAAGGGGAATTATTGGTTCATGGCGAAGAACAATTCAAAACCCTCTACTACACGCTGCTGCTGGCTTGCCCGGATGATCATCAATGGTCTGGTGATACGGAGCAATATTACGCCGCGCGGAATGTCGCACAGCAGGATCAGGCGCAGAAAATGCGAGAGTTGGATGCGCAGCTAAGGGATCGTGTTCATCAACAAGCTGTGGAAGTGGAGAGCGCACATCTCTTTATTGCTATGACGCTCATGGGGCTTCTGCTGGCGCAGGGTATTGCGCTTGCGCTCTGCTTGATCCCCGAGACCGGCGCGTTAATTTCATGGAGATTCCAAATATCGGTGGCGATTCCCGCGGTGTGTGCTGTGGTCGGCAAGGAGATCTACACGGCTACCCAATCCACGACACATGCCCATGCGATCGATGAGCTGGCCGACCAATATGACCAGGTGAACGCTGAGCTGCAGCGATCAGGGGCTTACCGCCACACCGAGCTAGCTGGCATGCCCAGGTCAGCAGTTTCGTTCGTCGAACCGACCTTCGGTAGTCCGATTGATTTCAGCCTCCCCCCGGCCCGCGAGGTGACGCATCCTGAAAATGAACCGATCGTCTCGAATACGCCGGAGTTGGCTCAGCTGGTCTCGCTGCTGGAGCAGCCCCTCAGCGGTCAGTGGATGCCCAATGTTCGCCGGCGGGATTTTGCCCCTTACCGGCCTCCAGCGGTGCCACGGAGCTCCGCGCCGGCCGATACCGATCAGACCGATCAGCAAGCCATGCCCACCACCGAGGACGCCGTTGTCGCGGACGGTGGCTTTGGGGTGGTGGACCTTGCCGCAGGATGGGGTGCGGGCCACCACGAAGAAGTGCACACCGAGGTGGCTTAGTCATGACGGATTTAGCTGTCACACCGGAATACCTAGAGCGGTTAGCCGGGTTTCAGGACCAGGCATCCGAGCAAGCCGGATCGGCGGCTCGGGCGGCGGCCGGAATTCGCAAAGCGCTCTGGGTGACCCATGGTTTGATCAGCGATGACAGCAATACTGCGGCCGCTAGAGCTGAACGTGCTCGTCGCCGGGCCGGTACGGCGATGGGGGTCGCCGCGGCTGAGCTCGCCGAATGGTTGCGTCACACGGACAGCGCCTATGCCAACACCGATTGCCAGGCGGCCAGTAACCTTGCTCGGCAGATGGTTCTCGGCTGAGCGTGCCGGTTTGTCGCCCCTCTAGACTGGGCCAGTTGTTCTCACTGTATCCGTACTGTCGATGAGGGAGTTTTGGTGCTGCGCAGCCATGCCGCCGGTTCGCTACAGGCTTGTGACGCCTGCCAGAAGGTCACATTAGCCGGCTGGGTGGCCCACCGCCGTGACCACGGCGGCGTCATCTTCATCGATCTGCGTGACGCCTCGGGTGTCGCGCAGGTGGTGTTTCGGGAATCCGAGGTGCTGGCCCAGGCGCATCGACTGCGCGCCGAGTTCTGCATAGCGGTCCAGGGCATCGTGGAGATCCGTCCCGAAGGTAACGCAAACCCGGAGATCGCTACCGGAGAGATCGAAGTCAACGCGACGTCGTTGACCGTGCTCGGTGAGTGCGCCCCGTTGCCGTTTCAGCTTGACGAGCCGGCCGGTGAAGAGCTGCGGCTGAAGTACCGCTACCTGGATCTACGCCGGGATGGACCTGGTGAGGCGGTTCGGTTGCGCTCCAAGGTCAATCACGCTGCTCGTGCGCTACTAGCCCAGCACGATTTTGTGGAGATCGAGACGCCGACAATGACCCGCTCCACCCCAGAGGGCGCTCGCGACTTTCTGGTTCCGGCTCGGCTGCAGCCGGGTTCGTTCTACGCGTTGCCACAAAGCCCGCAACTGTTCAAACAGCTCCTGATGGTGGCGGGGATGGAGCGCTATTACCAGATCGCTCGCTGCTACCGAGACGAAGATTTTCGGGCTGATCGTCAACCCGAATTTACTCAACTCGACATCGAGATGAGTTTCGTTGATGTCGAGGATGTTGTGGCGCTCGCCGAGCAGATCCTCACCGCGTTGTGGGCCCTGATCGGCTACCAGCTACCTACTCCGATTCCGCGGATCAGCTATGCAGAAGCCATGCGGCGGTTCGGCTCAGACAAGCCAGACCTGAGGTTCGGGGTCGAGCTGGTGGAGTGCACGGAGTTCTTCGCCGACACCACGTTCCGGGTTTTCCAGGCGCCCTATGTGGGTGCGGTGGTGATGGCCGGAGGAGCTTCGCAGCCGCGACGCACGCTCGATGGTTGGCAGGACTGGGCCAAGCAGCGGGGGCACAAGGGCCTGGCTTATGTGCTCGTTGGTGATGACGGCACATTGAGCGGCCCGGTAGCGAAGAATCTGACTGACCACGAACGCGCGGGCCTGGCCGCCCATGTCGGTGCCGAGCCCGGGGACTGCATCTTTTTTTCGGCGGGCCCGGTCAAGGCGTCGCGCTCGTTGCTGGGTGCAGCCCGCGGCGAGATCGCCAAGCGGCTCGGTCTGATCGCCCCGGATGACTGGGCGTTCGTCTGGGTGGTTGACCCACCGCTGTTCGAGCCGGCTGAGGAAGCCACCGTGACCGGTGATGTGGCGGTCGGTTCTGGCGCCTGGACGGCCGTGCATCACGCGTTTACCGCGCCTAAAGCTGAGTATGTGGACGTGCTGGACACCGATCCCGGTGTTGTGCTGGCCGATGCATACGACATTGTCTGCAACGGCCATGAGATCGGGGGCGGCTCGATCCGTATTCATCGGCGCAGCATTCAAGAGCGAGTGTTTGCGGTGATGGGGCTAGACGCGGCGCAAGCAGAGGAGAAATTCGGGTTTCTGCTGGAGGCTTTCACGTTTGGCGCGCCACCGCATGGCGGTATCGCCTTCGGTTGGGATCGGATCATTGCGCTGCTGGCCGGGATGGACTCGATTCGTGAAGTGATTGCCTTCCCCAAGACCGGCGGCGGGGTAGACCCGCTCACCGGGGCGCCGGCACCGATCACCGCCCAGCAGCGCAAGGAATCCGGAATGGATACCAGAGTTCGGTAACTCCGAGCTCAGTAACTCAAGCCGGGCGGACCCGCAGGAGGACCCGTCAACGGTGCGGTCGAACCGCCGGAGAGGCGCCGATACGCGTAGGTGTGAATAAGTGCAGCGATCGGTGCAGCGACGATCAAGCCGATCCCGCATAGCAACGCACCCGCCACCGTGATTGCGGCCTGGACCAGCCACACCAGCAGCGTATTGCCAACGTTGGTCTTAACCACCGCAAAGCTAGCTTTGAGCGCATCGACGGCCGGAACGGCCCTATCGATGACGAACAAGATGGTGAAAAAGGCAAAGAAAGCAAAGATCAGGCCGGGCAGTACGCAGAGGCTATAGCCGATTCCGGTGACAATGGCCAGCAGGATTGACGCCAGAATAACCGTGCCAAGATTACGCGGCTTGAAGAATGACCCGATGCTCACCGGCTTCCCGTCGGCGATATCGAAGCATCCCGAGAAGTAGGCGGATGTGGCGAAGGTGCCCACGAAGAACAGCAGAATATGGCCGGTGATCATCAGGATCCACGAAAGTGGGCCGAAAACCACTTGAGTCGTCGACTGATATTCGTCGTAGGTACTCGTGGTGACTGTGTTCTGATCAGCGAAGGCGAAGGCAAGTCCTTCGGTGAGACCGGCGAGCGCCGCGATCAACACCCCGTAGAGCAGCGTCGCAACAAGCAGCGCAACAGCATTCTTGCTGAACTTATTCCAGGCCCAGCTTACGGCATCACCCAGGCTGAAGTCCGCGCTTAGCGGGCCAGCGGGAGGCGCAAAGCCTGCTGGCGGCGGGCCTGGTGGTGGGCCATAGCCGGGCGGTGGGGGCGGCGGTGCGCCATACCCCGGGGGTGGGCCGTAACCCGGTGGCGGGCCGTAACCGGGCGGTGGGGGCGGCGGTGCGCCATACCCCGGCGGTGGGCCATACCCCGGGGGTGGGCCTTGTGGTGGGCTTGGTGGCAGGCCGTAGCCGGGCGGCGGGGGCGGCGGTGCGCCATACCCCGGCGGTGGGCTTGGTGGTAGGCCATAGCCGGGCGGGGTGCCATAGCCGGGATCTTGCTCACCGCCGGGCGGATATCCCTGGTTGCCTGGGTTCTGCGGAGGGTGGCTCATGGCTGCTCCTAGGTTGGTTCGGGAGGGACCCGGTGCGGCCGGCTTGCCGCGCGTGTGCGCCCCACCATGGTGGTGGTGCTTAGGTGGGGCGACGTTAACAAATATCAGGTGTACACGCTCGGATTGCGAAGTGGTATGCCTGAGGTTGTGTCCGATGGCCTGTTCGAACTGCCGGCGGCGTCGGTTCCGATGGCCGCCGCTGCGGCGCTGGGGTCGGCCGCTGCGCCGTTGGCGGTTCGGATGCGGCCGTCGTCGCTGGATGAGGTTGTCGGACAGCGCCACTTGCTGGCGACTGGGTCGCCGCTGCGCCGCCTCATTGAGGGTTCGGGGGTTGCCTCAGTGCTGCTCTAGGGGCCGCCGGGCAGCGGTAAAACGACGTTGGCGGCCTTGATCTCGCAGGCTACTGGTCGCCGGTTTGAAGCGCTGTCGGCGTTGTCGGCCGGGGTTAAGGAAGTCCGGGCGGTCCTCGATACGGCTCGCGGCGCCCTCGTTCACCGCGGTGAGCAGACTGTGTTGTTCATCGACGAGGTGCACCGGTTCTCCAAGACTCAGCAAGACGCCTTGCTGTCCGCGGTGGAGAACCGGGTGGTCCTGTTGGTTGCCGCTACCACGGAGAACCCGTCGTTTTCGGTGGTGGCCCCGTTGTTGTCGCGATCGTTGATCCTGCAACTTCGACCGCTGACCGCTGATGACATTCGCTGTGTTGTGCAGCGCGCGATCCTTGATCCACGTGGGCTGAACGGGCAAGTGCAGGTGGAGTCGGCCGCCGTCGATCTGTTGGTGCGGTTAGCCGCGGGTGATGCCCGCCGTGCGTTGACCGCGCTGGAGGTAGCAGCAGAAGCTAGTCTTGCGCTGGGTGAGGTGGTCAGCGTCGAGACCATCGAACAGTCGTTAGATAAAGCCGTGGTCCGTTATGACCGTGACGGCGATCAGCACTACGACGTCATAAGCGCGTTCATTAAGTCGGTGCGTGGCTCTGATGTGGACGCGGCATTGCATTATTTGGCTCGCATGTTGGTTGCGGGGGAGGACCCGCGGTTCGTTGCTCGCCGGTTGATGATCTTGGCTAGCGAGGATATTGGCATGGCCGATCCCGCCGCGTTGCCGATTGTGGTTGCGGCGGCGCAGACCGTGCAACTTATCGGTATGCCCGAAGCGCAGCTCACCCTCGCGCACGCCACGATCTACTTGGCGACCGCGCCGAAGTCCAACGCCGTGACCGCCGCTTTGGCCGCCGCAACGGCCGACATCAAAGCAGGTAAGGCGGGGCTGGTGCCAGCGCATCTACGGGACGGTCACTACGCCGGCGCGGCGGGGTTAGGCAATGCCCAGGGCTACCGATACGCCCATGATGACCCCGATGGCGTTGTCGCCCAACAATATCCACCGGACGAGTTGGTGGGGGTCGATTACTACCGACCCACCCGCCACGGTAGTGAGCGCGAGATCGCGGACCGGTTGGATCGGTTACGCAAGATCGTTCGCCGCCGTGCTCGGTGATCAGCCGCTGCTCCCGATTAGACCAGCTCCGGCACCCGCAAATGGGCCATCGCCAGCTCGAATTCGGCGACGTCAAGCTGGTCTGCGCCGAGGTCGCGCAGCAGTGCGGTGCGCAGCGATCTGGTCTGGTCGGCATTGCGGTGCATGGCAGCCAGGCTGTCGAAGGTTACCGACGAGACCGCACGCCCTGCTGAGCTGTTGGTCATCAGGCTGGCACTGCAGAAGCCGTCCAGTTCTTCTAGCGCGGGCAGCACCGATGCCTTGTACACATCGATAGCGGCAGCAAAATATGCAGACCGAATTTTGAACCAGCTGGCCCGCACCGCCGCACCGGTGTGTGCGTGATGGTCGCGGTGCACCATAGCGATCTGCCATTCTTCGACCCGGGCAGTGTCGGGCGACCCGCAAAACGCGCTGGCGGCCTGCTCACGTATGGGTCGTACCCAGTCGGCGCTGGCATACATGGCCCACTGGGTTTCCCAGGCGCTGGTAGCGATGCACCGGCCGGACTCGCGGTCGACCAATAAGGACAGGCCAATGCATCCGTCGATCTCTTGGAGTGCGGGCAATGCATCATCGCGAAGGTAGGCGATCCCCGCGTCGATCGCCGCGGGTTGGGCCTGAATAGTGGTAGAGCGTGCGTACACGATTGACCCCCTCTATCGGGGCAGCGCCCCGGCGGCGCCACCGGTCTATTCACTACCTTCCTCCGCTCGGCAGCGGCTGGCAATGGCCCGCACCCCGGGAGTTTTCCGGGGCGATCCACCCAGCCCGGTACTGTGGTGCCGTCGCCCACATGCCGCCCTGCGGGCGGACGCGACAGCAGTGATCAAGCAATGACCAGGCGATAAGGAAAAGGGTCTAGTAGAAGTGCAGACACACGAGATCAGGAAACGGTTCCTCGATCATTTCGTGCAAGCTGGCCATACTGAGGTGTCGAGCGCTTCGGTGATCCTGGAAGATCCCAACTTGTTGTTCGTCAACGCCGGCATGGTCCAGTTTGTGCCGTATTTCTTAGGGCAGCGCACACCGCCGTACCAGACGGCCGCCAGCATCCAGAAATGCATTCGTACCCCTGACATTGACGTGGTCGGTATCACCACCCGGCACAACACGTTTTTTCAGATGGCCGGCAATTTTTCGTTTGGCGACTACTTCAAGGGTCGCGCCATTGAACTGGCGTGGGCGTTGCTGACCAACAGCGTCGAAGCCGGCGGATATGGCCTTGATCGTGAAAAAATTTGGGCCACTGTTTATTTCGATGACAGTGAAGCTGAGCGGCTGTGGCAGGAGCTGGCCGGGCTGCCGGCTGAGCGAATCCAGCGTCGCGGCATGGAAGACAACTTTTGGTCGATGGGCATTCCCGGTCCGTGCGGGCCGTCGTCGGAGATTTACTACGACCGGGGGCCGGAGTTCGGCGTTGGTGGTGGACCGATCGCCAACGAAGATCGCTACGTTGAGCTGTGGAACCTCGTTTTTATGCAAAACGAACGCGGTGAAGGCACCAGCAAGACGGATTTCCCGATCCTGGGATCACTGCCACGTAAAAACATTGACACGGGCATGGGAATTGAGCGGGTGGCGTGTGTGCTGCAGGGGGTGCACAACGTCTACGAAACCGATCTGCTGCGGCCGGTTATCGATGTGGTGGCAAAGTTCGCTCCCCGCGGCTACGACGCGGGCAACCACTCCGACGACGTGCGCTATCGCATCATCGCTGATCACAGTCGCACGGCGGCGATCCTGATCGGTGATGGCGTGCGGCCGGGAAATGACGGCCGCGGCTATGTGTTGCGCCGATTGCTGCGACGAGTGATCCGCTCGGCCAAACTGTTGGACATCCACACCCCCTTAGTCGGTCATTTGATGGCTACGGTTCGCGACGCGATGGGGCCGTCCTACCCCGAACTCGTTGCCGATTTCGACCGGATTAACCGGATCGCGGTCGCTGAAGAGACGGCGTTCAACCGCACGCTTGCGTCAGGCTCACGGCTTTTCACTGAGGTAGCGGGGGCCACCAAAGCCGCCGGTACCACCCTGCTGTCGGGAACCGATGCGTTTACCTTGCACGACACCTACGGATTTCCGATCGATCTCACCCTGGAGATGGCCGCCGAGGCTGGTTTGCAGGTCGACGAGATCGGTTTCCGCGAACTGATGGCCGAGCAGCGTCGGCGCGCCAAGGCCGATGCTGCGGCACGCAAACACGCCCACGCTGACCTAACTGCCTATCGGGAGTTGGTTGATGCCGGCCCCACGCAGTTCACCGGATTCGCCGAGCTGACCGCCCAAGCACGGATCTTGGGCATCTTCGTTGACGGCAAGCGGGTTCCGGTTGTTGCCCACACTTCCGGGGCCGCCGCCGACGGCACGCATCGGGTGGAGCTGGTGTTAGACCGCACCCCGTTCTATGCGGAGTCGGGCGGCCAGCTCGCTGATGTGGGCACCGTCAACGGCACCGGGGCCGGGGCAAGCGCGCGGGCGGCCGTTACCGATGTGCAGAAGATCGCCAAGACCTTGTGGGTACATCACGTCAACGTGGAATCCGGCGAATTCGTTGAGGGTGATGTCGTTGCTGTGGCGGTGGATCAGCACTGGCGTCGGGGAGCCACTCAAGGCCATTCGGGCACCCATCTCGTGCATGCCGCTTTGCGCCAAGTGTTGGGCCCCAATGCGGTGCAGGCCGGGTCCTTGAACCGGCCCGGTTATCTACGTTTTGACTTCAACTGGCAGGGGGCGTTGACCGAAGACCAACGGTTGCGGATCGAAGAAGTCACTAATGAGGCCGTCCAGGCCGATTTTGAGGTGCGAACCTTCACCGAGCAGCTTGACAAGGCCAAGTCGATGGGCGCGTTGGCGTTGTTTGGGGAGAACTACCCCGAGCAGGTTCGAGTTGTGGAAATCGGTGGGCCGTTCTCGCTGGAGTTGTGTGGTGGCACGCACGTGCGCCACTCGGCGCAGATCGGGCCGGTGACGATCTTGGGGGAGACCTCGGTCGGTGCCGGCGTGCGCCGGGTAGAGGCTTATGTTGGGCTGGATTCTTTTCGTCATCTAGCCAAGGAGCGCGCACTGATGGCCGGCCTGGCTGCCTCGCTGAAGGTGCCGTCCGAGGAGGTGCCGGCCCGGGTAGCTCAGCTGGTGGACCGGCTCAAGGCCGCCGAGAAAGAACTGGACCGTACTCGGTTAGCCGGTGCCCGGGCGGCGGCGATTGAGGCGGCGGCCAGTGCGGAACGCATCGGCAATATTCGGGTGGTGGCACAACGCATGTCGGCGGGTATGACGACAGCCGATCTGCGTTCCCTGGTCGGCGAGATTGGCGGCAAATTAGGCAGTGATCCCGCGGTGGTGGCGCTGATTTCGGTGGTCGAAGACAGCGTGCCGTATGCGGTTGCCGCCAACCCGGCTGCGCAGCGGCTTGGTATCGATGCCAACGATCTGGTGAAACGGCTCGCGGGGGAAGTCGGCGGGCGAGGTGGCGGTAAGGGCGATTTAGCGCAAGGAGCGGGGAAAGATCCCTCTGGGATCGATGCGGCCCTGGCCGCCGTCCGTACCGAGATCATCCGGCTCAGCTGAGTGGAGTTCGCGCCGCACCGGTCACCTGACCGACCTGGGGACTGTGTCCTGGGGCGGGGTCGGCGGCTCGGTATCGATGTGGGCAGTGTGCGCATTGGCGTGGCGGTCAGCGATCCGGACGGGATTTTGGCTACTCCGCTAGAAACCGTCCGCCGTGATCGTTCGGGCAAGCATCTGCGTCGACTTGGCGTGCTGGTGGCCGAAGCGGGTGTGGTTGAGGTGGTTGTCGGCTTACCGAAGACGTTGGCCGACCGTACCGGCTCGTCGGCTCGGGACGCGATCGAGCTGGCTGAGGCGTTGGCGCACCGCATCGCCCCCACCCCAGTGCGGCTTGCTGACGAACGGCTGACCACGGTCGCCGCCCAGCGCGCATTGCGGGCCGCGGGTGTGCGGGCTAAAAATCAACGGGCTGTTATCGATCAGGCAGCGGCGGTGGCCATTCTGCAAGGTTGGCTCGACGGTTGCCGTGCCGCCGCGGCTAAGGCTGCTGAGGGATCGGGGGAAGTCGCAGATGGCTGATTCGCCGCGACGACCCCGGCCACAGCCCGAGGCCGTTGGGCCGCCCCGCCACCGAATGACCCGGCTGCAGCGCATCCAAGCTGAGCGGGTTCGGCGCCGCCGGCGGCTGATCGGCGCAATCTTTGCGGGCGTGCTTGTTGTCGTGGTGGTGGCAGCGCTGCTGGTTGGTTCGCGGCTGTGGCACGCCATGATTGGGCTCGATGACGATTACACCGGCGCCGGCAAACACGATGTTGTGATTGCGATCCAAGCCGGTGACTCGACCACCGCCATCGGCGAAACACTGCACAGCCACGGTGTTGTTGCCACCGTGCGGGCCTTTGTCAATGCTGCGCACGGTAACGCCACGATCTCGTCGATTCAGCCAGGCTTCTACCGGATGCGCACCCAGATCCCCGCGGCGGCCGCGGTCACCCGGCTGTGCGATCCGACGAATCGAGTGGGCCGGTTAGTCATTCCCGAGGGGCGTCAACTCGACGACACCACCGACCTGCACACCAACGTGGTCACGCCCGGAATTTTGACGCTGATCTCGCGGGCCAGTTGTGTGGACCTGGATGGAGATACCCGGTGCGTGTCTGTTGCCGATCTGCGTACCGCCGCCGGCACCGCGGCGCTGACCGCCTTATCGGTGCCGAGCTGGGCGACCGCGTCGGTGACCAAGCTCGGAGACGACCATCGTCGCCTCGAGGGCCTCATCGCGCCGGGAACCTTCGATGTCAACCCGTCGGCGTCTGCGCCGAAGATCTTGGCGACCCTGATCATCGCTAGCTCCGCCCGATACACCGAGGCCGGCTTGTTGGACAGCGCCCGCGCAGCCAATCTCTCGTTCTACGACATCGTCGTGGTGGCCTCATTGGTGCAAGGCGAGGCCAAGCCGCCCGACTTCCCCAAAGTGGCTCAGGTCATCGACAATCGGCTACGTGAACACCATGCGCTGGAGCTCGACTCAACGGTGAACTATCCCTTGGACCGTCGGGAAGTGGCCACCAGCGACGCTGATCGCGCCCAGCTGACCCCATGGAACACCTATCTGATCAAGGGGTTACCGGCCACGCCGATCTGCTCCCCGGGCCTGGATGCTTTGTCCGCGGCCGAGCATCCCGAGCCGGGCGACTGGCTGTATTTCGTCACCATCGACGCGGCGGGCACAACCTTGTTCACCAAGGATTATCAGCAGCATCTGGCCAATATCCAGCTCGCTAGGCGTAACGGAGTCCTCGACAGTGTCCGCTAGCCCAATCGCTCAGCCCAGCAACGCCCCCAGAAAAGCGGCGGTACTGGGGTCGCCGATTGCGCACTCGCGTTCCCCGCAGCTGCACTTGGCCGCCTACCACGCACTCGGGTTGCACGGCTGGACTTATGAACGCATTGAGTGCGGCGCCGACGAGTTGGCGTCGGTGGTCGGTGGGTTGGGTCCGCAGTGGGTGGGGGTCTCGGTGACGATGCCCGGCAAATTTGCTGCCCTGCGGTTTGCCGACGAGCACTCCTCGCGGGCTAGCCTGGTCGGCTCGGCGAATACCTTGGTGCGTACGGAGCACGGCTGGCGGGCGGACAACACCGACATCGACGGGGTTGCCGGTGCGTTGGGTGCTGCGGGTGGCGCTGCCCTGGTGTTGGGGTCGGGAGGGACCGCGCCGGCCGCCGTGGTGGCGCTAGCCGGCCTGGGTGTGGACGCGATTACCGTTATTGCACGCAACCCGGATAAAGCCGCCCGGCTGGTTGACCTTGGTTCCCGGGTCGGCGTCCCCACCCAGTGGTGTGGTCTTGACGACGCCGGATTGGCCGGCTTGGCGGCCGATGCCGATGTGCTGGTCAGCACGGTTCCGGCGGCCGTGGCAGCGCGTTATGCTGCGGTGTTGGCGGCGGTCCCGGTGCTGCTGGATGCCATCTATGACCCCTGGCCCACGCCGCTGGCTGCCGCGGTGACCGCTGCCGGCGGCCGAGTTATCAGCGGTGGGCAGATGCTGCTGCACCAAGCGTTTGCGCAGGTCGAACAGTTCACCGGACTGCCGGCGCCCCGCGCCGCGATGACTTGCGCGTTAGCGGCATGCGATTAGTCTGCCGCCATGGTGGTGGGGGCTTTACTGCTGTGGATGGGTGCGCTTAGCGTCTACGACGTCCGACAACGCCGGCTGCCGAACTGGCTCACCCTGCCTGGTGGCGTGGTGATTCTGCTCGGTGGGCTGGTGACCGGTCATTGCCTGGCGGCGTTAGCCGGTGCCGCAGCACTGGCGGGGATGTATCTGCTGGTGCATCTGATGGCGCCAGCGGCGCTGGGCGCCGGAGACGTCAAGTTGGCTGTTGGTTTAGGCGGGCTGACCGGTTGCTTCGGTGTGGCCGCGTGGTTGGCCGCGGCGCTGGCCGCGGCCCTGCTCACTGCGGGGTGGGCTACCGCGGTGCGCGTGCGCACCGGGGCAGCGAGCGTGCCGCACGGCGTTTCGCTGTGTGTGGGTAGCGCCGGTGCTTGCTTACCTGGCTTCTTTGGCGGTGCCCACAGCTGGGCCGGTTGAGGCTGGCGGGAGCGGCTCGATAGGTACCGCCGGTATCTGCGGCTCGGCGGATTGCTCACCCACCCCAGTGTCGGCCAGGCTTTCCGCTGGGTCAGCTGCTGGGTCAGCGGTTTTCCGCTTAGCTGCCGGCCTGGACAGTGCGGTGGCTCGGCCCGGGCCGAGCACCAGTCCGGCCGGCAGGACCGGCAGTGCGGTGGCCGGTGTTTGTTGCTGGGTCGGTAGGGCAGGGTGGGAATCGGCGGCCCGGAACG
>JAIENC010000067.1 GCA_019751635.1 Mycobacteriaceae bacterium | reverse complement strand
GCCCATTAAAGCGGCACGCGAGCTGGGTTTAGAACGTCGTGAGACAGTTCGGTCTCTATCCGCCGCGCGCGTCAGAAACTTAAGGAGACCTGTCCCTAGTACGAGAGGACCGGGACGGACGAACCTCTGGTGTACCAGTTGTTCCACCAGGAGCATCGCTGGATAGCTACGTTCGGGCAGGATAACCGCTGAAAGCATCTAAGCGGGAAACCTACTCCAAGATGAGGTTTCTCACCCACTTGGTGGGATAAGGCCCCCCGTAGACCACGGGATCGATAGGCCAGACCTGGAAGCTCAGTAATGAGTGTAGGGAACTGGCACTAACCGGCCGAAAACTTACTAACACACAATCGCAACCACTATTGCTATTCACACTGCAAAGTGCGAATAGCCACACCCCCCACCAATACGGAAAATTCGACTTGTATTTGCTAAAATAAATAGAGTTACGGCGGCTTTAGCGACAGGGAAACGCCCGGTCCCATTCCGAACCCGGAAGCTAAGCCTGTCAGCGCCGATGATACTGCCCAGCACGGGTGGAAAAGTAGGACACCGCCGTACATACACACAAAAACACCCCCTAAAAAAGGGGGTGTTTTTGTTTTGAAACAGTCGACCCGTTGAGTGTGAATCTCACAACGCAACACACCCTCAGACTCAAGTGATCGCTGCAACACCTAAGAAATCAGGGGTGTTGCGTGATGGAGTTGGAGAAGGCCCGGCGGAAGCCGGGTGGGCAGCTGTTGCCGGAGTCGGTGCGTGAGAGGTTCTTGACGGCGTTGAGATCGGGGATGTCGCCGACAGCGGCGGCTACGGCGGCTGGGGTATCTCATACAGCGGGTCTTAAGTGGGCCAGGGCCGTCGGTCATCAGTCTGGTAAGAGGCATTGCGGCACCAGGTATCCGCAGGCTGCGCGGGATGCGTTTTGGGAGGCAATGCGTTCGGGTTCCTCGGTGATGACGGCCGCGATGATCGCGGGCGTGTCGCAACCCGCCGCCATGCGGTGGGTTCAACAGGCCGGCTATGTGCCGAGAACTCCTGTCCCCACTGAGCCCGAGACCGAGCGGTCCAGGCCGCGGCAAGCGATGTCCTTCGTCGAGCGCTGCAGGTTGGAGGAATTGTTGGAGATCGGATACGCGCCGGTAGAGGCCGCGGTGCTGTTGGGGCGGCACCGGGACACGGTCAAGCGGGAGCTCGTTCGCGGGCAGACCAGTTCTGGATACCGTGCCCGGGTGGGACAAGACGTGACCGATGCCAACGCCAAGCGTCCGAAAGTTCGCCGACTTGAGCAACGACCTGCCCTGCTGGCCCGAAGTTCTGCGAGGGTTAAAGCTGCGGCACAGTCCGGAGCAGATCGCCGGCCGACTGCGCGAGGAGTTCCCTGCTGATCCGGAGATGTGGGTGTCACACGAGACGATTTATCAAGCCATGTACGTCCAGCCGCGTGGAGAACTCGCCCGGCTTGTCAAGACAGCGCTGCGCACTGGACGGACGCAGCGGAAACCACAGGGCCGCAACGATATCGCCGACCACAGCCGGTTCAAGGCAGGCATGGTCAACATCAGCGAGCGACCCGCCGAGGCCGACGACCGCGCCATTCCAGGCCACTGGGAGGGCGACCTCATAATCGGCGCCAACAGCGCCTCGGCGATCGGTACCCTGGTCGAGCGCACCACCGGGTTCGTAATGCTGCTACACCTGCCGGGCGATCACAGCGCCGCCACTCTAGCCGCGGCTATGACCGCCCAGATCCCCCAGGTCCCCGAAATCCTACGCAGATCGTTGACCTGGGACCAAGGCGCCGAAATGGCCCTGCACACCACAATCACGGAGGCAACCGGGCTACCGATCTACTTCTGTGATCCGCATAGCCCCTGGCAACGCGGCACCAACGAGAACACCAAAGGACTGCTGCGCCAGTACTTCCCCAAAGGCACAGACCTGTCCTTCCACGGCCCCGGCATCCTCGACAACGTCGCTGCCGAACTCAACGCCCGACCCCGCAAACGCCACAAATGGCGCACCCCAGCCGAGGAACTCCACCGGCTACTCTCAGACCCGTCTACCTTTGTTGCAGCGACCGCCTGAATCCAAGACCGGTGTCGCGTCGTGAGATTCACACTCGGTAAACGGTTTGGGCCGGGGAAAGGGCGTTGGCGGCCGTCACGGCTCACGTGTCAAAGGTCAGGCGCGGCGCGGCGTTGCTCCAATTCCAGCAAGGTCTGCTTGCGCTCGAGCCCACCGCCGTAGCCGGTAAGCCGCCCATTCGCCCCGATAACGCGGTGACACGGAACGATGATGGAGACAGGATTGCGGCCGTTAGCCAACCCGACCGCGCGTGAGGCACTCGGTGCCCCAATGTATTCAGCGATCTCCCCATAAGAGCGGGTTTCCCCGTACGGAATGGTCAATAGCGCCTTCCAGACCCGTTGTTGAAAATCGGTGCCCCGCATATCCAGCTTCACATCGAAATTGATGAGCTCGCCCGCGAAATAGGCGTCAAGTTGGTCAACGGCAGCGGCAAACGCGTCTTGATTGACTACCCACCCGGTCTGGCTAGGCGAATGCGTCTGGTCGGCCATCAGCAAATGCGTGAGCACACCACCATGCCCGGCCAAAGTTAAGGTGCCGATAGGGCTATCAATAATGCGGTAATGAATCATGCGACCTCCTGGGGTGGCCAATCGTTAATCGGATGGTTGAGAGTGCTCCACAAATATTGAGTGGCATAGGAACGCCAAGGACGCCAACCGTTGGCGCGCTCCAGCAATTGCCGTTGCTGCGTAGGCAGGCCCAGCTCTATGGCGGCGTACCGCAAGCCGAGATCGCCGGCGGGGAACGCGTCTGGGTCGCCCAGGCCGCGCATGGCGATGATTTCCGCGGTCCATTGACCTACGCCCGATAACGCCAAGAGTTGTTGGCGGGCATACTCCCAGTCGCAGCCCGCATCCAAGGGGAGACTCCCGTCCGCTATTCCGGCCACTAGCCTGGCCAGCGTTCGTTGTCGTGCTTGTGGGACGGGGAGGTGGGTGGGATCAATCTCGGCGAGTTGCTCGAGGGAGGGGAAGGTATGGGTCAGTGCACCGTCGGGATCATGAATGGGCCGCCCGTAGGCGGCCACCAGTCTGCCCAGCTGGGTTCGCGCGGCTTTCATGGAGACCTGCTGGCCGAACACCACTCGTATCGCGAGTTCAGTCGCATCGACGGTGCGAGGGATGCGTTGTCCGGGTGACTTACTCACCACCGGGCCAAGGTCGGGGTCGTCCTTGAGCGCCTCGGCCACGGCTGCTGGATCGGCATCGAGGTCTAACAGGCGCCGGCAACGGGCGATTGCCGTTGTTAGGTCTCGAAAATCGTCTAGCACCAGCAGGCAACGGACATGATCGTCGGTTGGGGTGAGGCTGACTAAGCCGGTTCCGTAGGGGAGCCGCAATGTGCGTCGATACGTGTTGTCGCGCACTGCTTCACAACCGGCTATGACGCTGGCGGCGAGGTGGCCGAAGAGGCTGTCGTAGGCAAACGGTGTCCGTACCGGCAGACGTAACGCCACCGAGCCTGGGGCGGCTACTTCCGAGCCGAATCGTAGGGTCGCCCGTTGACGCAGCACGGTAGGTGTGCCATCACAGACCAGACGCATGGTGTCGTTGAACTGACGGATACTGGAAAATCCAGCGGCGAACGCGACATCACTAAACGGCAAGTTGGTGGTCTCGATCAACACCCGAGCGGTCTGTATTCGTTGGGCACGTGCTAACGCTAAGGGGCCTGCGCCGAGTTCAGCCTGCAATAACCGCTCGAGCTGGCGGGTGGTGTAACCGATTTGGGCGGCCAGGCCGCTGACCCCGTCACGATCTACGGTTCCGTCGGCGATCAAGCGCATAGCTCGGGCCACAACGTCTCCGCGAATATTCCATTCGGGAGAACCCGGGGAGGCGTCGGGACGGCATCGTTTGCAGGCCCTAAATCCGGCTCGTTGCGCGGCGGCTGCCGTCGGGTAGAACTGCACATTTCGGGCATATGGTGGTCGAACCGGGCAACTAGGTCGGCAATAGATCCCGGTGGTGCGCACCGCGGTGACGAACCAGCCGTCGAACCGAGCGTCCTTGGACTGGACGGCCCGGTAGCAGCGCTCGAAGTCGTGGTGCACCTTTCGACAATGACAGCTACCCCAGCGACATAGCTAGCGGAAAAACGACATCACAGTCAACGACCAGTGGGCCTCGCTCAGCGTAAACGGCCACGCTTTAAGGTAATAGGGTGCGGCTCGTGATTGCCCGGTGCACCGTCGATTATGTTGGCCGGCTTACGGCACATCTGCCTTCTGCGCGCAGATTGGTGTTGTTCAAAGCGGACGGCTCGGTTAGCGTCCACGCGGACGACCGCGCATACAAACCATTGAATTGGATGAGTCCGCCGTGCTGGCTCACGTTGGAAACCGATGCTGCATCGCCAGTCTGGGTGGTCCAGAACAAGGCTGGTGAACAGCTGCGGATTAGCGTGGAAGAAATTGAACACGACTCCAGCCACGACCTCGGGGTGGACCCCGGTTTGGTCAAAGATGGCGTGGAGGCCCACCTGCAAGCGTTGCTTGCCGAACATGTCGAATTGTTGGGCGAGGGGTACACGCTGGTTCGACGCGAGTACATGACTGCGATCGGCCCGGTTGATCTGATGTGCCGGGATAAAAATGGTGGTTCGGTGGCGGTGGAAATCAAGCGTCGTGGCGAGATTGACGGGGTGGAACAGCTCACCCGCTATCTGGAATTGTTGAACCGCGACAGTTTATTAGCCCCAGTCAGTGGGGTATTTGCCGCGCAGCAGATCAAGCCGCAAGCGCGCACACTGGCCACCGATCGCGGTATCCGATGTGTGACACTGGATTACGACCAGATGCGGGGCAGGGATAGTGACGAGTACCGGTTGTTTTGACCGATGTTGAGGGTCCGCATCGCTTAGCAGCACCGGCCACCGGGATCTGATTCGTAACGTTTGCGCCAGTAGTCTTTTTCGGAGAGCACCGGTTCGCCGGGGTGGGCTCGTTGCTGATGTTGGCGATAATGGTGGTATTGGGTGTCACCGGTCCACCGTCGGCCCACTCCAGGCGGTTCGGGGGCGGAGCCGAAAAACTCATCCCACTGTTTTTGTACATAGCGTTCCTCGGCGGTGCGGATTAAACCGCGGGGACCGAATATCTTCGATGGCACCGGTGGGTTCTCGGTCAAGGGCCGCCCTTTTCCCCGTAGCGTCCGGTGTGACTCGATGGCGCCGACGGCAACCACGACTAAGACGACGGTGGCGAAGATGATCGAGAGGGTGCCCTGAATGAAGGTGTTTCGGATAATGTCGCTGAGCTGATCGGCGTTTTTTGCCGCTCCGAAGGTTGTCTTGCCGGCGTGTTGTGCTGCGACGTACAGGTGATATTGGCTCCAACAACCCACGTTGGGATCGCCGGAGAAAATCTTTTGCCACGACGCTGTTAGCGTGACAGCCAGATCCCAGAGCAACGGCACACCCGGTATCCACGCCCACCGCAGCAAACCTTTTTTGATCACGATCACGGTGATGATCGTGAGCGCGATCGCGGCTAGCAGCTGGTTGGCGATACCGAACAGCGGATAGAGCGTATTGATTCCGCCCAATGGATCAGTCACCCCGATCAGCAGGATGCTGCCCCACGCTGCGACCATGGCTACGCTGCACAGCCACCCGCCCAGACGCCAGTTCGGGTCACGCAGTTTCTGCAGCGGCCCGCCCAGGTTGGCTAACCCGTCGGCGAGCAAAAAACGGGCGACTCGGGTTCCGGCGTCAATGGTGGTCAGGATGAACAGCGCCTCAAACATGATCGCGAAGTGGTACCAGAACGCTTTGAGAGCTGCGCCGCCGAACACGTGCTCTAATATGTTGGCCATTCCGAAGGCCAGGGTGGGCGCTCCACCGGTACGGGACACAATCGAGCTTTCACCCACGCTGCTGGCGGCGGCGCTGATCTGCTCGGCGGTGACCGGTGGGCCGGGCAGGCTGAGCCCATTGACGTAATTCGCGGCAGTACTAGCGGTACCGCCAGTTAAGGCAGTCGGAGCGTTAAGGGTGAAGTAGAGGTGCTGGTCGAGGATCGATGCAGTGATCAGCGCCATCATGGCAACGAATGACTCGGTGATCATGCCGCCATAGCCGATCAGCCGCATCTGACTTTCCTTCTCCAACAATTTTGGCGTGGTTCCGGTTGCGACCAGAGAATGGAATCCGGACAAGGCGCCGCAGGCGATGGTGATGAACAGAAATGGGAACAGCGAGCCGGCGAACACGGGCCCGTCGGTGTGGGTGGCAAACTGGGAGATAGCCGGCGCCGCCATGGTGGGGTGCGCAAGACAGATACCGACCGCCAGTAGGGCGATGGTTCCGACCTTCATGAAGGTGGATAGGTAGTCGCGGGGCGCTAGCAGCAGCCACACCGGCAGTGCTGAAGCCGCAAATCCGTATCCCATCAAAAACCAAGACAGCGTGACCGGGGATACGTTTAACCAGCTTGCGCCCCAAGGTGTTTCGGCTACCCAATGGCCAGCGACCACGGCGATGAGCAGCAGTGCAACCCCGATGACAGAGACTTCGCTGACTCGACCAGGACGAAGTAGGCGTAAATAGACGCCCATGAACAGGGCGATAGGAATGGTCATGGCGATGGAAAACACGCCCCACGGGCTTTGCGCCAAAGCCCGCACCACCACCAGCCCCAGCACGGCGATCAGGATCACCATAATCACCAAGATCCCCACCAACGCCGCTGTGCCCCCTACGGCGCCGAGTTCGTCGCGGGCGATCTGGCCCAGCGAGCGGCCTTGTCGGCGGGTGGAGATCCATAAAGCTAGATAATCCTGTACGCACCCGGCGAACACCGCCCCGACGATGATCCAGATGGTGTCGGGCAGATAGCCCATCTGGGTGGCGACTACCGGACCCACCAGTGGGCCAGCCCCGGCGATGGCAGCAAAGTGGTGCCCGAACAGCACCCGCCGGTCAGTTGGTATGTAGTCGGTCCCGTTTTCGAACGTCTCCGCCGGCGTTGCGTGGTCGTCACGTGGACGCACGATCTTCATCTCGACCAGTCGCGCATAGAACCGAAACCCGAGAAGGTAGGTGCAGATCGCAGCGACCACAAACCAGACCGCGTTGACCGTTTCGCCGCGGACGAACGCGATGATCGCCCAGGCAATGGCGCCGATAACCGCAATGATCCCGAAAATGGCCTTGTGCCGGATAGTGATGGGGGAGCGGTCGATGATCGCGACGGGTGGTAGTTCGCTGTCGGTGTGGATGTAGCGAAGATTCACGTTGCGCGGTTCGACCTGCGTGTGTTGCGTGGACTGGCGTATTGCCACGGGCGAAACCCTACGCGATGGTAGAACTAAGAGATATGACTCGGCGCCGGATACCACCACCACGGCGGCAGCCGGTGTGGTTCTCAGCCGTGTTACGTCGAGTGGAGACCGGTGCTGATGGCTACGAGTATGAAGTGCGGCCGGTGGCCGGCAGCCGGGCCGTCAAAACTTACCGTTGCCCCGGCTGCGATCACGAAATCCGTTCCGGCACATCCCATGTCGTGGTCTGGCCAGTCGAGTTAGGCCATGCTGGCCGGCAAGCCGGAATAGCTGATCGCCGGCACTGGCATTCACATTGTTGGTCGCACCGGGTAACTCGACGTCCGACCCGCCGATAGCAGCTAGCTGGCTGGTTCAACCAGCTCAATGAGCACCCCGCCGGCGTCTTTCGGGTGAATGAAGTTGATCCGGGAGTTGGCCGTCCCCCGCCGAGGTGCGTCGTAGACCAAGCGAATTCCCTGCTGATGTAGCTGTTCGATGAGTGCGTCGAGGTCGCTGACCCGATACGCCATCTGCTGAATACCGGGTCCGCGTTTGTCTAAGAACTTCGCGATCGGCGAGGAGTCATCTAGCGGTGCCATCAACTGAATCTGAGCACCGCCAGGTAAAGCCTGCGGTAGCGCCAGCATCGCCTCACGAATGCCCTGCTCGTGGTTGATTTCCTCATGTACCAGGATCATCCCGAGATGGTCGTAATACCACGAGATAGCGGCGTCTAAATCGGGAACGACAATACCGATATGGTCGACCGCGGTGACTAAAGCTGTCCCCAAGAGGGGGCGGGCGTCAGCGTGGTCGGTGGTCATAACATAAACGGTAACCTGTACTGCAAGGTTTTGCTGCTGTGGGTCTCCTGATCGGGGTCGCCCGATTGGCTGTGCACGCTGATTTTGGAGGTAGTTGATGACGACGTCGGTGATTGTTGCTGGAGCCCGAACACCTATTGGCAGACTGCTGGGTTCGCTGAAAGACTTCTCCGCCAGCGATTTAGGTGGCATGGCAATCTCGGCTGCCCTGCAGAAAGCCAAAGTCGATCCCGCGTTGGTCCAGTACGTCATCATGGGGCAGGTGCTGACGGCTGGTGCCGGCCAGTTGCCTGCTCGTCAAGCGTCAGTGGCAGCCGGTATCGGCTGGGATGTGCCAGCACTGACTATTAACAAGATGTGTTTGTCCGGCCTTGACGCGATTGCTCTGGCCGATCAGCTGATTCGCGCCGGCGAGTTCGATGTCGTGGTGGCCGGCGGTCAAGAATCGATGACTCAAGCGCCGCATCTGTTGGTCGACAGCCGGGTCGGCTACAAATACGGGGACGTTACCGTCGTCGACCACATGGCTTACGACGGCCTGCATGACGTCTTTACCAATCAGTCGATGGGTGCTTTGACCGAGCAGCGTAATGAGATTGACCAGTTCAGTCGTGGTGAGCAAGACGCCTACGCGGCTCGTTCACATCAGAAAGCGGCCGCGGCCTGGAAAGACGGCGTTTTTACTGACGAAGTGGTGCCGGTCAGTATCCCGCAGCGCAAAGGCGATCCTTTGCAGTTCAGCGAGGACGAGGGCATTCGCGCCAACACCACGGCCGAGTCGCTCGGTGCGCTTAAGCCGGCGTTTCGGCCCGACGGCACGCTGACCGCTGGATCCTCGTCGCAGATCTCTGACGGTGCGGCCGCGGTTGTGGTGATGAATAAGCAGAAAGCACAAGAGCTCGGGTTGACCTGGTTAGCCGAGATCGGTGCGCACGGGGTAGTAGCCGGGCCGGACTCCACTTTGCAATCGCAGCCGGCTAATGCCATCAAGAAAGCTCTCAGTCGGGAAGGTATCTCGGTCGATCAGTTAGATGTGGTGGAGATCAACGAGGCGTTCGCGGCGGTGGCGTTGGCTTCGGTGAAGGAGCTAGGGGTGGATCCCGAACTGGTGAATGTCAACGGCGGGGCGATCGCGGTGGGGCATCCGATTGGGATGTCGGGTGCCCGTATCACGTTGCACGTTGCGTTAGAGCTAGCTCGGCGTGGCGGCGGGTACGGGGTAGCGGCGCTCTGCGGGGCTGGCGGACAAGGTGATGCGCTGATTTTGCGGGCGGGCTAAATCCACTAAGTGTGTCGAGTGTGTAGCTTGTTGTGGTAGATCCCCAATGATGTCGTCGATAAGCTACACACTCGACGAATAACTCTGGCCCCGCCGGGTGAATCGGTCGCTGGGCGACGTGCCAAACTGGACACGTGACGCGTCCTCGCTCTTCGATTGGGCCGGCTATGGCCGGTGCGGTCGACTTATCGGCTCTGAAACAGCGAGCTCAGCAGAGTGCTTCGGCCGACGCTGGCGGCCCTGGCTCG
This sequence comes from Mycobacteriaceae bacterium, assembly GCA_019751635.1. GTDB lineage: Bacteria > Actinomycetota > Actinomycetes > Mycobacteriales > Mycobacteriaceae > Mycobacterium. The sequence goes on along the minus strand of JAIENC010000067.1, from coordinate 11,908 downwards.
ACAGCTCCAACTGGCGCCACATCACCTGGCAACGAGATCACCGAAGCCAACTTCGAAGTGCAAATACTGGACCGCTCCAATGAAGTGCCGGTTGTGGTGCTGTTGTGGTCGCCACGCAGTGATGTCTGCCTGGAGCTTGTTGACACTTTATCGAGCCTAGCGGCGGCGGATAACGGGAAGTGGTCGCTGGCGACGGTCAACGTCGATGAAACCCCCAGGGTTGCCCAAATTTTTGGTGTGCAGGTAGTTCCGACTGTGGTGGCGTTGGCTGCCGGGCAACCTGTCTCTAGTTTTCAAGGCATGCAGCCTGCGGACCAGCTACGGCGTTGGCTGGACTCGTTGCTGTCGGCGACCGCCGGAAAGCTAAGCAGTCCAATCGATTCCGATGATTCTGCGCAGCCTGACCCGGTCTTGATGCAGGCACGGCAGCGGCTTGAGGGAGGCGATTTCGCTGCCGCGCACGATTGCTATCAGGCTGTGTTGGAGGCGAACCCCAACAGTATTGAAGCGAAAGCGGCTATCCGGCAGATTGATTTTTTGATCCGGGCCACTGCCCAGGATCCCGCCGCTATCGCACGTGCCGACGCCGCCCCAGACGACGTCGACGCTGCGTTAGCCGCCGCTGATCTCCAACTGCTCCATCAGGATGTACACGGAGCATTCCAGCGTCTCATCGCTTTGGTGCGGCGAACGACCGGTGATCAGCGCAGCGTGGTGCGGACTCGGCTGATCGAGCTGTTCGAGTTGTTCGATCCGGCTGACCCCGACGTGATTGCGGGGCGGCGCAACCTTGCTAACGCGCTGTACTGATGACTGCACGTTAGCGGTCTCGCTGGCTACCCAGCAATAGGTGCCAACCACACCGCCGCTCTCGGCGGCAAGACCAAGACCGCAGACGCTGGCCGGCCATGGCAGGAGTCATTGGTGGCGTCCACTCCGCCCAAATTGCCCACCCCGCTGCCGTGATAAGCGAGCGCATCGGTGTTGAGCACCTCGCGCCAGCGACCCGCGCTGGGTAGCCCCAGCCGGTAGTTGGTGTGCTCCACCCCGGCGAAATTGAAGATACAAGCCAGCACCGAGCCGTCGCTGCCATGCCGTAAGAAGCTCAACACGTTGTTGGTCGAGTCGTTGGTGTCAATCCAGGAATACCCGTGTGGGCTGTTGTCTTGGCTCCATAGTGCGCAGTGCGTGCGGTAGATGCTGTTGATGTCGTGTACCAGCCGCAGGATGCCACGGGAAAAACTGTTTTCGTCGAGTTGAAACCAGTCCAAGCTACGGTCATGCGACCATTCGCCGCGCTGACCGAACTCTTGGCCCATGAACAACAGCTGTTTGCCGGGGTGCGCCCATTGATAGGCCAGCAGGCTGCGCAGTCCGGCGGCTTTGGCATGATCAGTGCCGGGCATCCGGCTCCACAGTGTGCCTTTGCCGTGGACTACTTCATCGTGGCTCAGTGGCAACACGAAGTTCTCCTTGAACGCATACAGCATCGAGAACGTCATCTCATGATGGTGGTAGCTGCGGTGTACCGGATCGTGCCGGAGGTAATCGAGCGTGTCGTGCATCCAGCCCATATTCCATTTCATCGAAAAACCAAGGCCGCCAAGGTTAGTTGGACGAGATACGCCCGGCCATGACGTTGACTCTTCGGCGATAGTGACAATCCCCGGCATTGTTTGGTGGATGGTGGCGTTGAGTTCTTGAAGGAACTGCACCGCTTCGAGGTTCTCTCGGCCGCCATAGATATTCGGTGTCCAGCCACCTTCGGGCCGTGAGTAATCCAGGTAGAGCATCGATGCTACGGCATCTACCCGCAGGCCGTCGACGTGAAACTCCTGCAACCAATACAGTGCGTTAGCGACCAGAAAATTACGCACCTCGGGGCGGCCGAAGTTGAAAACATATGTGCCCCAATCAAGTTGCTCTCCGCGTTTAGGGTCGGCATGTTCATACAGTGGCGTGCCGTCGAACCGGCCAAGCGCCCACCCATCTTTCGGAAAATGAGCTGGTACCCAGTCGATAAGAACGCCGATACCGGCTTGATGTAAGGCGTCAATCAAGGCCCGGAAATCGTCCGGTGTGCCGAATCGGGCAGTTGGCGCATAGTAGGAAGTGACTTGGTATCCCCATGAACCGGTGAATGGGTGTTCGGCAATAGGCAGCAGTTCGACATGGGTAAAGCCCTGTTCTACAACGTAATTGGTCAACTCCTTGGCGAGTTGGCGATAATTGAGGCCGGTCCGCCAGGACCCCACATGGACTTCGTAGATGCTCATGGCTTCCTGTACTGGGTTAGCTGCGGCGCGTTGCCTCATCCACTGGTCATCGCCCCAGGTGTACGTGCTGATGGTGACCCGTGAGGCGGTATGCGGTGGTGGTTCGGTGGCGAAGGCACATGGGTCGGCCCGGTCGGTGGTCACACCATCTGCGCCGTGCACGCGAAACTTGTACAGACCGTCTGCAGGGAAACCGGGCCAGAACAACTCCCACACGCCCGAGGAGCCGAGCGCCCGCAGCGGGGCTTCGTTGCCATTCCAGTGATTGAATTCGCCAATAAGGTTGACACCCTGGGCATTCGGTGCCCACACGGCAAATGATACCCCGTCCACGACGCCATCTGCGGTGCGCAAAGACCGGGGGTGGGCGCCTAAGACTTCCCAGAGCCGTTCGTGGCGGCCTTCGGCGAACAGATGCAGATCGACTTCGCCCACCGTGGGTAGGAATCGGTAGCCGTCGGCGACGGTATGTGTTTCGCAGGCGGGACTGGGGTAGCTGATGCGTAGCCGGTAATCAATCAGATTCACGATGGGTAGCGCCACGGCGAAGAGTCCGGATCCGATGTGCTGCATGGGAAATTGATCCTCGCCGAGGAGAACCACGATTGCAGCCGCGTGCGGACGAAACACTCGAATGACGGTGTAATCGCGATATTCGTGAGCACCCAGAACGGCATGGGGATGGTGATGCACGCCAGCTAGCAGACGCGCTAAATCCTCGGGTTCGGGTACCAGGTGCGGTGGACTAGCTGCTGATTCGGTTTCTGCCATGGCGATCTCAGCTTCTGCGCAGCAATATGGCTGCGGTCTCTTTCGATATCGGCGGCATGTTGAGCACATGGGCGACCGATCGGCTGGGGTCGAGGCGAACGTAATTGGCTTGCCCCCAATAATATTTTTCGCCGGTCAGTTCATCGCTGACCCAAAACTGCGCATCGTTGCTCATGCCTAGTGCCGCCATGTCTAACTGCACCGTTGCCTCTTCGGCGGCGAAGGCATTCAGCGTCACCACGACTAACACGCAATCGCCTGTCGTCGGATCGAATTTGCTATAGGCCAGCATGGCGTCGTTGTCCACGGCGTGAAATCGAATGGTCCGCAGTTCATGCAAAGCGGGATGACGCCGCCGAATCTTATTGAGTTCAGTGATGAATGGTTCCAGCGAATGACCTTGAGCAAGTGCGCCTTTGAAGTCTCGTGGGCGCAACTCGTATTTCTCGGAGTCCAGGTATTCTTCGCTGCCTGCCCGCACTGCCCGGTGTTCGAAGAGTTCGTAACCGGAATACATACCCCACGCCGGGCTCATCGTGGCAGCCAACACCGCGCGGATTGCGAACATGCCAGGGCCGTTATGGTGCAACACAACAGGCAAAATGTCGGGAGTGTTGACAAACAGGTTTGGTCGCCGATAGTCGGCCAGTTCGGCGATCTCCCGGCCGAACTCGATGAGTTCCCATTTAGCAGTACGCCAGGTGAAGTAAGTGTAAGACTGGGTAAAGCCGAGCTTGGCCAACCCGTACTGACGTGCTGGCGGGGTGAAGGCTTCCGACAAAAACAGTACCTCCGGATCGACCGCCTTCACCTGCGCGATCAACCAGGACCAAAAATTTGGTGGCTTGGTGTGGGGGTTGTCCACCCGAAAAATTTTGACGCCGTGGTTGATCCAATGCTGAACCACCCGAAGCACTTCGGCGTACAGACCGGCGGGATCGTGATCGAAGTTTAGCGGGTAAATATCCTGATATTTTTTCGGCGGATTCTCCGCGTAGGCGATGGTGCCGTCCGGTAGCTCGGTGAACCACTGCCGGTGCTGGATGGTCCACGGATGATCCGGGGCGCATTGCAGCGCGAGATCCAAAGCGACTTCGAGGTCCAGCTCACGTGCTGCCGCAACGAAAGCGGTGAAGTCGTCCAGGGTGCCCAGCTGGGGGTGTACCGCATCATGGCCACCCGCGTTGCTACCAATTGCCCAAGGCGAGCCGACATCCCCGGGGGCGGCAGTGACGGCGTTGTTGCGGCCTTTGCGGGCTACTGTCCCGATGGGATGGATTGGGGCCAGATACACCACATTGAATCCCATTGCGGCGATGCGTGGCAGTGCCGCGGTGGCAGTAGCGAAACTGCCATGAACCGGAACGCCGTCGGCATCCCAGCCGCCGGTCGAGCGAGGAAACATCTCATACCAGGCCCCGTACCGGGCCGCCGGCCGGTCTACCCAAACCTCGTATTGTCTTCCTTTGGTGAGAAATTCGCGCAGCGGATACTCGGCGAGCAGCGTTTCGATCTCGTGGCTTAGGGCTAGCGTGGTGCGGCCCAACGGATCACCCGGGCTGCGCAATGCGGCCGCAGCTGCCAATAATGGGCAGCGCTGGGCATCGGGTATTCCGGTGGCGGCTTGCTCGAAAAGCTGTGCGCCGATCAACAAGTCGTTGGATAGTTCTTCTTCTCCCTGGCCGGCGTTCAGCTTGGCGAGGACCGCGTGCCGCCAGGTCTGGATTGGATCGCCCCAGCCGTCGACTCTTAATGTCCACCGCCCAACCTTGTCCGGGGTGAATTGGGCATGAAAGACATGAGGTTGGGTGCCCATCGTCATCGGGATGAGCAGCGGTTTGTCCTGTAGTGGGCTTTGGGGCGAGCTGGATACCGCGTCGACGGTGGCGGGTGGCGTCGGGTCCGGATCCAATGCGGTGCTGCGTCGATACTGCGGCCCTCGATAGCGCACAACTAATGTCGCCGCGGTCGCGTCATGACCCTCTCGCCATACCACGGCGCGAACCGGAACCACTTCGCCGACTACCGCTTTGGCGGGATAGGCCCCGCAGGAAACGACGGGGGCGACGTCATCGATTTCGATACGACCGGGCACCCCTGGCTCCTTACGGTTTTCACGAATGATTCAACGTGGCCCACTGCTCACCGTACTGGTCAGTTGTGCGTGAAGCGTGGATCTGGTTCGCCAGACTGGCCGTCGGCCGCGAAATCGTCAGTAAGGTAATGATCCGTGAAGGCCCTTCGCCGGTTTAGCGTCCGTGCTCACCTTCCGCCACCGCTCGTCGCGCTTGAACAGTTGTCCACCAACCTGCGGTGGTCGTGGGATAAGCCGACCCGGGACCTGTTTGCGGCCGTCGAACCAACCTTATGGGCGCAGTGCGGTCATGATCCAGTGGCGCTGCTGGGCGCAGTGAGTGCGGCACGACTTGAAGAGCTCGCCTGCAACGACGCATTTGTCGGCCGACTGGATCAGCTCGCCAACGATTTGACTGACTATCTGAGCCGTCCGTTGTGGTATCAGCAGCAGGTCAGCGAAGGCATCCCAATGCCGACCGGAATCGCTTATTTCTCTATGGAATTCGGTGTCGCCGACGTTTTGCCCAATTACTCAGGTGGCCTGGGCATCTTGGCGGGTGACCATCTCAAGTCCGCATCTGATCTGGGCGTGCCACTGATTGGGGTGGGTCTGCTTTACCGGTCGGGGTACTTTCGGCAATCCTTGACCGCCGACGGGTGGCAGCACGAAACGTACCCGTCCGTGGACCCCTACGGGCTCCCACTGCGGTTGTTAACCACCGCCAATGGCGACCCGGTGCTTGTCGAGTTGGCTCTTCCTGATTCCGCGCAGCTGCGCGCCCGGGTCTGGATCGCCCAGGTCGGTCGTGTTCCACTGCTCCTGCTCGATTCCGATATTCCCGAGAATGAGCACGCTCTGCGAAGCATCACGGATCGTTTGTACGGCGGTGATCAGGAGCATCGCATCAAGCAGGAGATTCTGGCCGGCGTTGGTGGCGTGCGGGCCGTTCGTGCGTTTACCGCTATCGCTGGGCTGCCCTCGCCCGAGGTGTTTCACATGAATGAGGGACATGCCGGGTTCCTCGGTGTGGAGCGGATTCGTGAATTGGTCAGCGATTCCGGAGTGGACTTCGACACCGCACTGGCGGTAGTGCGCGCGGGCACGGTGTTTACCACCCACACCCCGGTGGCTGCCGGTATCGACCGGTTCCCGGTTGACAGTGTGCGGCGCTACTGTGCTGACAAGCCGGATGGCGCTGCGCTACTGCCGGGGTTGCCGACCGATCGCATCATCGCTCTTGGCGCCGAGTCTGACCCGGCCGTGTTCAACATGGCCCATCTGGGGCTGCGGCTAGCTCAACGGGCCAACGGCGTCTCGCTGCTGCACGGCCAGGTGAGTCGAGCCATGTTCAACGACCTGTGGCCGGGGTTCGACCACGACGAGGTTCCCCTTGGATCGATCACTAACGGCGTGCACGCGCCTACCTGGGCAGCGCCGCAGTGGTTACAGCTGGGCGAGGAACTGCCGGGCCCGAATCAGGGTGCCTTGCCGGAGCCCACCGCGTGGCGCCACCTGCAGCAGGTGGATTCTGGCCGGCTATGGCGGATTCGCGCGCAGCTACGGGCGCTGCTCGTCGCTGACGTCCGTGCGCGGCTACGCCGCTCGTGGCTGGAACGTGGTGCTTCCGCAGCCGAATTAGGCTGGATTACCCAGGCATTTGACCCGGATGTGCTGACGGTTGGCTTTGCTCGGCGGGTGCCGACGTATAAGCGGCTGACGCTGATGCTGCGTGATCCGGTGCGGTTAGAACAACTGCTGCTGCACCCGGAACGGCCGATCCAGCTGATTGTGGCGGGCAAGTCCCATCCCGCTGATGACGCAGGCAAGGCCCTCATTCAGCAGATCGTACAGTTTGCTGACCAGCCAGCGGTGCGTCACCGCATTGCTTTCCTGCCTGACTACGACATGTCGATGGCCCGGCTGCTGTATTGGGGCTGCGACGTCTGGCTGAACAACCCTTTGCGACCGTTGGAGGCCTGCGGCACATCAGGGATGAAAAGCGCCCTCAACGGTGGCCTGAATCTGTCCATCCGCGACGGTTGGTGGGACGAGTGGTACGACAGTGACAGTGGCTGGGAAATACCTTCCGCCAGCGGGGTGGCCGAGGAGAGTCGCCGTGACGACCTCGAGGCCAGCGCACTTTACGACATGCTGGAGCACTCGGTGGTGCCCAAGTTCTACGACCGTGACGATAACGATCTCCCTTCGCGGTGGATTGCCATGGTCCGGCACACGCTGCAAACGCTGGGTCCTAAAGTGTTGGCCTCCCGCATGGTTCGCGACTACGTCGAGCAGTGTTACCTGCCGGCAGCGCAGTCAGTGCGCCGCACCGACTGCGGGGCGGCCCGGGCATTGGCAGGCTACTGTCGGCGTGCACAACAAGAATGGCCGAAAATTCACATCACCGACGTCTATAGCAGCGGCCTGCCCGACACGCCGATGCTCGGTTCGACGTTGACCTTGACTGCGGCTGTGCAGTTGGCAGGGCTGCAACCAGATGAAGTGACGGTGCAGGCTGTGCTGGGTCGGGTCGATGCTGGGGATGCGCTGCGCGATCCGGTCTGCATCGTGATGTCGCATACCGGTACAGCGGACAACGGCGACCAGCTTTTCTCGATGTCGACGCTGCTGCCCGTAGCGGGAGCTGTTGGCTACACCGTGCGGGTCCTGCCGTACCACCCGATGCTGGCTGGCAGCGCCGAGCTGGGCCTACTCACCGTCGCCGGCCAGTCCGGCCATCCGGAGACCACCTTGGGGTGATAGGCCGAGTCACCACTATTTTCGCCGCAGCAAGCTCTCTGAAGGGGATGCCGAGATGACGACCGAAGCGACCAACCCCGCTGATGTGAAGCGGTGGAGAAAGCACCTGGCCAACGAGCGCGCCGAGGCCGCGGTGTACCGGGATCTGGCGCAGCGTCACGACGGTGAGGAGCGCGAAATCCTGTCGGCGATCGCCGCCGCGGAAGAACGCCACGAACAGCATTGGCTGAACCTGTTGGGTGATCAGGTTGGGTCACCGGTCCGCCCGGACGCAGGTACCCGAATGCTGTCGTTCATGGCCCGCTACTTCGGGTCGGTGTTCGTGCTCGCACTCTTGCAACGTTTCGAAGCACGCGCCAGCTACGACAACGATGCCCACGCAACATCCACGATGGCTGCCGATGAGCAGATCCACGAAGAGATAATCCGTGCTCTGGCGGCCCGGGGCCGGGACCGCCTCTCCGGGAGCTTCCGGGCCGCGGTGTTCGGCGCGAACGACGGCCTGGTAAGCAACCTAGCGCTGATCCTCGGGGTCAGTGCCAGTGGGGTCGCCAGCCACACCGTACTGGTGACCGGCCTGGCCGGGCTGCTGGCCGGGGCGTTGTCCATGGGCGCCGGGGAGTACGTGTCGGTCAGCTCTCAACGTGAACTGCTGGAGGCTTCGGCTCCCGGTGCCAACGTCGGCGCGGCCCTGGTCCAACTCGACGTCGACGCCAACGAACTGGAACTGGTCTACCGGGCTCGGGGGATGAGCGTCGAGGAGGCCCACGCGCACGCATCCCGGGTGCTGAGCGACCCGGTCGCCGGTGCAGATGTCCACGCCGGCACCGGCGGACGTCAACACGACGCCGTCGGAACCGGCCTGGGAGCGGCGGTCTCGAGCTTCCTGTTCTTCGCCACCGGCGCAATCATCCCTATCCTGCCCTACCTGTTCGGCCTCAGCGGCATGACAGCGGTCGTGGTCGCGGCCGTTCTGGTCGGCATCGCACTGCTGAGCACTGGCGTGGTCGTCGGCTTACTGTCGGGAGCCCCGCCGCTGCAACGCGCACTGCGTCAGTTATTGATCGGCTATGGTGCTGCCGCCGTCACCTGGCTACTCGGTCTTCTCGTCGGCGGAGGCGTGGGCTAGGACCACACGCACGCCAGCGTTGCGTTACCGCGTCAGCTCGATGATGTGCGGCAAGACCGCTCGAGTCGCGAGCTGACCGACTTCGCGGGCACGGTCGATCTGGTGGAACTCCAGGAAGCCGACCTCGCTCGCATCAGGTTGAATCGCGATGTCGGCCCGCGCCAGCTGGGCATCCGACGCCATCTCGCTGCTGATTGTCATGGTGCGGATGAGGGTGTCGACGATGTTGGGTACTTTCGGGATGCCGGGGGATTGACGTCGCCCATTGTCATAGCCGATGCGCACGGCAATCAGGGGGCCTTCCTCGCTGGCCAGCGCAGTAACCGGCAGATTCTCCAGCACGGAGCCGCTTACGTGCAGCGTGCCGTCGTAAATCCTCGGCGCGTACAGTCCAGGTACCTGCCCGGAACAGCCGACAACCTCGGCGAGCGGGCCGCGCCGGTGCACGACGGCTTGCTGGGCTAGCAGGTCGACGCTGACACAGCGGAATTCTTTGGGCAGCTCTTCGACCAGCAACTCGCCAAAGCAGCCCCGGAGGGCGGCGTCGGCTCGCCGGCCTCTGATCAGTCCTTTGCGTGGCAGGGTGTAGTCGGAGACCGGGTTTCTGCGGCGCAGGAAAAACTCATAAAGGTATGCGTCTATCGCGTCCAGATCTATCCCCGTGGCAGCCAGGGCCGCGATAATCGCTCCTATCGCAGTGCCAGCGAACCGGTCAACCCGTACTCCGGCCGCGTGCAGCTCCGTCAGCACCCCGAGGTGGGCTAATGCTCGTGCACCCCCTCCGCTGAGGATCAAGCCCACCGAACGGCCGGCGATTCGTGCAGCCAGTGGCTGCAGGTCAAGGGTTTGCTGCTGAGCGGGCACCGCATGTACCGACCGTGGCGTGAGCAATTGCTCCCACGCGCGTCGTTGCTCGCGATTTGCGACGGCCCCAGCAAGCACCAGGTCGGCGCCGACTGCCCGAGCCGGTAGCGGTTCGGACGGTGGTGCCGGGTTGGCGGTGACCAGCACGACCCGATCAGCGACGCGAAGGCAGAAATTCCTCCAGTCCGGATCATCAACTGCCGCGTGCAGCACCACCTTGTCGGTAGCAAGCTCGGCCCGCTCCAAGCCGTTACGATCCACCCGGCCGGGATCGATCACCCGCAACCGGGCCGATAACGCCGTGACGAGCTCGGCGGCTACCGCTGCTACCGGTGCACCAGCTTCGATAGCGATGACCGAGACCACCGCCTCAGGTGTTGCCGGGCGGGGCACCGCTGGCGGCGGTGCTTCATGCAAGCGAGTGGCTAGCACCCGCACCATGGTCTGGAGCACGCTGGGTTGGGCGATCTTGTCGAACTGGGTTTTGGTGAGTCGCACCAGGGTGGAGTCGCGCACGGCCAGAACTGATGCGTAGCGGGGCGCCTCGATCAACAGCCCTAATTCGCCGACGATCTCGCCGCGACCGAGCTCGGTGAGTGTGGCATCGTTGTGCAGCACTCGTAGCCGACCGCTGCGCACCACATACAAGGCGTCAGCTGTTTGCCCGGCGTGGAATAAATATTCGCCCGCTTCCAGTTCAATATGCTCGGCGCTGTCCCGCAGTTGCGCCAAGGTGACCGCGTCTAAACCGGCGAACAGGGGCAGCTTGGCAAGCAGATCAATCTCGTCTGCGGTGGCCGAACCGGGATGACAGGGGACAACCACCTTGCGTGGGGCGGGTCTGGGGGGCGGCGGGTCAAGGTGTGGTGTGGGCGCAGACTCGACAGCTTCGGCGCCGGCGGGCCGGTCACGGTCCAGGAAGAATGCGGTCACCGCGACAATGGCAAAGCAGATGGCGGCCAGCACCCATCCGCGACGTAGCGCCGCGTCGGCCGTGGCGGGAGTCGGTGTGCCGATCACAATGACCAACAGCGCCACCCCGAGCACCGCGCCGACTTGTCGGGTGCTGCTGACTACTGCCGCTGCGGTGGCGTAGCTGGCGCCCGTGGTCAGTCGGGCTACCGCGGCGCTGCCCAGCAACGGCAGCGTGGCGCCCACCCCCACCCCCTGCATCAGCTGACCAGGCAGCCATTGGCCGAGGAAATCCGGGGTGCGGCCAACACACTCGATGTACCACACCAGGCTGCCGGTCCATATCAGCGCACCGGCCATGACGATTGCGCGGTAGCCGCGCCGGTCGGCAACCCGACCAAGGACTGCTGAGACGACGGTCGCGACTAGGGCGGCTGGCGCAACGGCAAGCCCCGCCCGCAGCAACGAGTAACCCCACACATAGTTCAAGAACAGCACATGGGTGAGCAGGTAGGCATAAAAACCGGAGCTGGCGATCAGCGTCAGCAGATTGCCGGACACGAATGAGCGAATACGCAGAAATGCGGGTTCGATGAGCGGCGCTGGGTGATGCCGCGAGCTCCACACAAACCCGAGCATCGCGGCGACCGCGGCCAGAAAAGCCCCGAAGGTTGCCGTGTCAGTCCAGCCCCAGTCCTTACCCTTGATCAGCCCAAGGGTGAGGAAGCCCAGTGCAGCGGCCAGAAACATGGCCCCCCGTAAATCCGGCACCCGTCGGCGTCCGGCGGCCCGGCTTTCCACCAGCCCGCGCTGGGCCACCACAATGGCCACAACACCTAGTGGCAGGTTCACCAGGAATACCCACCGCCAGTTGGCTGCCTGCACCAGCGCGCCGCCGATCGGTGGGCCCAGGCCAGAGGCCAAGGCCGCGGCGGCTCCCCAGAGACCTACGCCGTGTGCGCGGCTTGCGGCGTCGAAGCTCTCGATGACGAGGGCAAGAGACGCGGGTATCAGGATTGCCGCGCCCACACCCTGCAGCATGCGAAATGCTACTAACTGCTCAACCGTGCCGGCGGCCGCGCATAAGCCAGACGCGGCGGTGAACAAGAAAACACCGTA
>JAIENC010000161.1 GCA_019751635.1 Mycobacteriaceae bacterium | reverse complement strand
GTCATTATCGGCGATGCCAACTTGGCCGAGACATCAACGTATCTGAAGTTAGGTACCACCGCGTTGGTTCTCGATCTGATCGAAGAAGGTCCAGCCCACGGGATAGACCTCAGCGACCTGGCATTGGCTCGGCCGGTGCACGCTGTTCATGCGATCAGCCGCGACCCGTCGTTGCGGACAGCGGTCGCGCTGACGGATGGTCGTGAATTGACTGGCCTAGCGTTACAACGGATTTACCTGGACCGAGTGGCCAAATTGGTGGACAGTCGGGACTTTGATCCACGTGCCGCTGATGTTGTGCAGACCTGGGCCGTAGTGCTTGATCAACTCGAACGTGACCCGATGGATTGTGCGGAAGTGTTGGATTGGCCGGCCAAGCTGCGACTGCTAGAAGGTTTCCGCCAACGAGAGAATCTCAACTGGTCGGCCCCTCGATTACACCTGGTGGATCTGCAGTATTCCGATGTTCGGCTGGATAAAGGTCTGTATAACCGACTCGTTGCCCGTGGCTCGATGCGCCGGTTGGTGAGTGAACATCAAGTCCTGGAGGCGGTAGGCAACCCGCCGACCGACACCCGGGCCTATTTTCGCGGTGAATGCTTACGCCGGTTTGGGGCTGACATTGCCGCAGCGAGTTGGGATTCGGTGATTTTCGACCTCGGTGGCGACTCCTTGGTGCGCATCCCGACGTTGGAGCCGCTGCGTGGCAGCAAGGCGCATGTGGGAGCGCTCCTGGATTCGGTGCACAGCGCGGTCGAACTGGTACAACAACTCACCAGCTAGGCAGGTCAGGTCGGTGGGGGACCGGTAGGGTAAAGAAACCGGCGGGCAGATGATGGCTGACCGATGATCAAGCAGGAGGCGGCGATGGCTCAAGAGCAAACCAGGCACGGAGGTGGCGGCGGAGACGATGACGACGTCACCGGTGGCGCCCCTGCCGGCCAGGAGCGTCGGGAAAAGCTGGCCCAAGAAACTGACGACCTTCTTGATGAGATTGACGACGTCCTGGAGGAGAACGCCGAGGACTTCGTGCGTGCGTATGTGCAAAAGGGCGGCCAGTGACCTGGTTGTCTGGTGATCACCATGCCCTTAATTCGGCGAACGCAGGGCTGCTCGGCGGCCATCTTGCGGGCGTAGATCTGTCCTCGTTCACCGATCTTCTCCGTCGTCAGGCGCCGAGCTTGTTGCCGGTAGGCATCGCTGTGCCGGCGCCGGGCGGCACTGGCGGGCAGCTGCCGCACGGGACCACTATCGTTGCGCTGAAATACCCTGGCGGCGTTGTCATGGCTGGAGATCGGCGCTCGACCCAAGGCAATATGATTGCTGGTCGCGACGTCAAAAAGGTGTACATCACCGACGACTACACCGCGACGGGCATCGCCGGCACCGCGGCTATCGCGGTGGAGTTCGCTCGTTTGTATGCCGTAGAGCTTGAACACTACGAGAAGCTTGAAGGTGTGCCACTGACCTTCGCAGGCAAAGTCAATCGGCTTGCGATTATGGTGCGTAGCAACCTCGGCGCGGCAATGCAGGGGCTGGTCGCGCTGCCGTTGTTGGCCGGCTATGACATCGACGAACCCGATCCGCATCAAGCGGGACGCATCGTGTCCTATGACGCGGCCGGTGGTTGGAATGTCGAGGATGAGGGCTACCAGGCGGTGGGCTCGGGGTCGATCTTTGCTAAGTCGGCGATCAAAAAGTTGTATCCGCAGGTGGTCGATGCGGACTCGGCGCTGCGAGTTGCCGTCGAGGCTCTCTACGATGCCGCCGATGACGATTCGGCGACCGGCGGTCCTGATCTTGTTCGGGGTATTTACCCCACTGCCGTCACCATCGATTCCGACGGTGCAATCGACGTTGCTGAACAGCGCATTGCTGAACTGGCACGGGCAATCGTGGAAAGCCGTTCCCGGGTGGACGCGGTTGTTCCGGCGGCAAAAGCGCAGCGGGGTAAAAAATGAGTTTCCCGTATTTCATCTCCCCTGAACAGGCCATGCGCGAGCGCAGCGAACTGGCGCGCAAAGGCATCGCCCGGGGTAAAAGTGTGATAGCGCTGGCGTACTCCGGTGGCGTGCTTTTCGTGGCGGAGAATCCGTCCCGGTCACTGCAGAAGATCAGCGAACTCTACGATCGGGTCGGTTTCGCTGCGGCCGGAAAATTCAACGAATTCGACAATCTACGCCGCGGGGGAATCCAGTTCGCCGACACCCGGGGCTACGCCTACGATCGCCGCGACGTGACCGGCCGGCAGTTGGCTAACGTGTATGCGCAAACTTTAGGTGCGATCTTCACCGAGCAGGCTAAGCCCTATGAGGTTGAGTTGTGCGTCGCTGAAGTCGCGCACTACGGGGAAACGAAAACCCCTGAGCTGTATCGGATCACCTATGACGGGTCAATCAACGACGAACCGCATTTTGTGGTCATGGGTGGCACGACCGAGCCGATCGCTACCGCGCTCAAGGACTCTTACACCGAGAACGCTGACTTAGGGGATGCTGTTCGCATCGCGGTAAGCGCTTTGCGGGCTGGCAGTACCAACGGCCCCGGCGGTGAGCAGGCCAAACTTGAGGTGTCCAACGTGGAGGTGGCCATCCTGGACCAGAACCGGCCCCGGCGAGCGTTTAGGCGCATCACCGGCTCGGCTTTGCAGGCATTGCTGCCCAAGCAGAAACACGCCAAAGCTGAGGCCGACTAACGGTAGACCGTTACGCGGTTGGTGAACTGGGCCCACGTGTTACGGAGATCGTCGGGGCTCAACACCGTTTCGACGTGCCCGCCTACCGGGCCAAACAAGCTCGGATCCAGCAGTTCTAAGGCCGCTGACTGGTCCCACAGTAACGAGAATCTGTCACCAATATTGGACTCTTCCCAAGTGTCCAGGGCCCAGGTATGTGCATCGTTGAGCAGTATTTGTTTGAGTGTGTTGGGTAACCCAGTCGACTCCAGCGCTGTCGCCATGGCCAGAGTCGGACCGAAGACGATCCCCTGGCAACCCGGCTTGTTCGGGGTCGCGTCACAGCGGCTGTAGGGAACGTCTACATAGGTGTGGTTTAGTCCGGGTAGTTGGTCGTGAAAAACTTTTTCGCACGACAGCAGGTCGTACTTGCAATTAAAGGAATACGCGCCGGGCTCTTCGGTGCGATCACCTTCGGGAGGTTTGCCCATGATCACGATCCGGTTGATCTTCTGTCTGATCAGCGGACTGTAGCTCACGAAGGAGGTGAGGGCGGCCAGCAGCAACACGTCCACCTCACGACAGTCAGCGGTAGCGTCAGCGACTTGGCGGGCATAGTCTTCTTCCCTCGGTGTGGGCGGTAGCGCGGTCGGCAAGAAATTGTTTAGCCGGCTCATGATCGCGCGATAGCGAAGCACGTAACTGCCGAACACGTCAGCAATCTCCGGCTCAGGACGGCCTATCCCGGCACCGACAATAATGGGCAGTGCGCGTTGATCGGGCTCGGCCACGAGGCGATTGACGGCCGAGGCCCCGATGGGCGGTAGCGTGTAACCCTCGGTAGTGACGATGGCCGCCACGTGCCGGCTACCGATGACCATGGGAATCGCCATCATGTCGTCGATATCGAAGTCAGTGTCAATGACAACGCAAGAATCTTGGGCGGCAAGGAGATCAGCTCTGGCGATACTGGGAAAGACCACTGTTGAGCACGTAAAAAATGCGGTAGCTAGCAAAGATGCGATGGTACGCGCCACCGAGATGCTCGCCTCCTGCTGATGTGCGTGCGTGACAGTTACTGACCGGAGTTCCTCGTTCGTGACATTACCCATCGGCGCCGTCTAGTCACTGTCTTATCGGACAGCAAGTACGCTCGATCATGTGCAGCGCCGGATTATGGGAATTGAGACCGAGTTCGGTGTCACGTGCACGTTTCATGGTCACCGTCGGCTTTCTCCGGATGAAGTGGCGCGGTACTTGTTTCGCCGCGTGGTGTCGTGGGGGCGTAGCTCAAATGTTTTCTTGCGCAACGGTGCTCGGCTTTATCTCGATGTAGGTAGCCACCCCGAATACGCCACCGCTGAATGCGACAACTTGGTACAGCTGGTCACCCATGACCGTGCCGGCGAGCGAGTGTTGGAGGACTTGCTGATCGATGCCGAGCAGCGTCTTGTCGATGAAGGCATCGGCGGTGACATCTACTTGTTTAAGAACAACACCGACTCGGCTGGCAACTCCTACGGGTGCCACGAGAATTATCTGATTGTCCGGGCTGGAGAATTCTCCCGGATCTCCGATGTGTTGCTGCCGTTTCTGGTCACGCGCCAACTGATCTGTGGGGCCGGCAAGGTGTTGCAGACTCCCAAGGCTGCCACCTTCTGTCTGTCGCAACGTGCCGAACACATTTGGGAGGGCGTCTCTTCGGCCACCACCCGCAGCCGCCCCATCATCAACACTCGAGATGAACCGCACGCTGACGCCGAGAAATATCGTCGGCTGCATGTCATCGTCGGCGACTCCAATATGTGTGAGACCACCACCATGCTCAAGGTGGGTACCGCGGCATTGGTGCTGGAAATGATCGAAGCGGGAGTGACTTTCCGTGATTTTTCCTTGGACAACCCTATTCGTGCCATTCGCGAGGTTAGCCACGACATCACCGGTCGTCGGCCGGTACGGTTGGCCGGCGGACGTCAAGCCAGCGCGCTTGATATCCAGCGGGAATATTACGGCCGCGCCGTCGAGCATCTGCACAACCGTGAACCCGATGAGCAGATCGAGCGGGTTGTGGACCTCTGGGGCCGCCAGCTTGACGCTGTGGAGAGCCACGATTTCGCCAAGGTGGATACGGAAATCGACTGGGTGATCAAGCGTAAGTTGTTCCAGCGCTACCAGGATCGCTATGACTTTGAGCTGTCTGACCCTAAGATTGCGCAACTGGATCTGGCCTATCACGACATCAAACGCGGCCGCGGTGTTTTTGACCTGCTGCAACGCCGAGGTTTAGCGTCACGGGTCACCACCGACGAAGACATTGAGGACGCTGTTGACATCCCGCCGCAGACCACTCGAGCCCGGCTGCGTGGTGAATTTATTAGTGCTGCCCAAGCGGCGGGGCGCGACTTTACCGTGGATTGGGTACATCTGAAACTCAACGACCAGGCGCAGCGCACCGTGCTGTGTAAAGATCCGTTCCGCGCGGTGGATGAGCGGGTCAAAAGACTAATTGCCAGCATGTAACAACGCGCGGTGTGCGTCATCGACTGCCATCACCGGCTAGGCAATCTAGGCTGACGTAGGTGGCAACCTCGAAAATAGAACGGTTGATGAACCTTGTCATCGCCCTGTTGTCCACCCGCGGCTACCTCTCCGCTGAGAAGATCAGGTCTACCGTAGCTGGCTACGCCGACAGCACCAGCGATGATGCGTTCTTCCGCATGTTTGAGCGTGACAAAAACGAACTGCGTGATCTGGGTATCCCGCTTGAGGTTGGCAAGGTCTCGGCCTGGGACGCCAAAGAGGGCTACCGCATCAACCGTGAGGTTTATGCGCTGCCGGCGGTCGAGCTCACCGCGGAGGAAGCTGGCGTGGTTGCGGTGGCCACCCAGTTGTGGGAGTCACCGGAACTGATCACCGCGGCTCAAGGTGCGCTGCTCAAGTTGCGAGCCGCGGGAGTCGATGTTGATCCCGACGTCGCGGTACCAGTGGCTTCTCCGTTTGGCTTGCCGGGTTTGCGTGGCTCGGAACGGATTCTCGGAATTTTGTTGTCGGCCATCGATTCTGGTCAGGTAGTGCGGTTTCCGCACCGGTCTTCACGTGCTGAACCGTATGTGCTGCGCACCGTTGAACCATGGGGGGTCATCACCGAGCAGGGCCGTTGGTATCTGGTTGGGCATGACCGCGACCGGGCCGCAACCCGGGTTTATCGGTTGTCACGCATCGGAGCGGAAGTCACCTCGATCGGTCCGGCGGGTGTCGTTACCGTGCCCGCCGGTGTTGACCTGCGTCAGATCGTTGCTGCGGCGGCAGTCCGAGAGCCAGCCGGTACGCGAGCCACGGTATGGGTGGCTGATGGCCGAGCCACTGCACTGCGGCGTGCCGGGAAGTCCTTAGGTATGCAGAAATTAGCTGGCCGCAGCGGTGAGGTAATCGAACTTCCCTTAGCGTCCATTGCTCGGTTAGCGCGCGATATCACCAGCTACGGAGCGGATGCTATGGCGCTGCAGCCGCAGTCGTTGCGCGCGCAGGTGTTAGCCCGATTGCATGCCCAGGCCAACCCCGAAGGAGCGTACCGGTGATGACTGCCACGGCTACTCGGCTAGTACGGCTGCTCAACATGGTGCCGTATTTTCAGGCCAACCCGCGGATCACCCGAAGGGAAGCCGCTGCCGACTTAGGTTTGTCCGCCGAACAGCTTGAGGAAGATCTCAACCAATTGTGGATGTGCGGGCTGCCCGGTTACGGTCCCGGCGACCTCATCGACTTTGAGTTTTCCGGCGACACCATTGCGGTGACCTTTTCGGCGGGCATCGACCGGCCGCTGCAGCTTACTTCCCTCGAGGCCACCGGCTTGTTGGTTGCGCTGCGGGCACTCGCTGACATCCCAGGTTTGGTTGATCCGCAGGCGGCTCGCAGCACGATCGCCAAAATCGAGGCGGCAGCCGGTGCTGTCGGGCTCGGCTGGACAACTTCGATGGCGATCGCCGATGCGCCAGGATCCGCTGAGAGCCAGGCAGTGGCGGTTGTTCGCGCGGCGGTACGGGACAACCGTGCGTTGGCTATCGATTACTACTCTGCATCGCACGACACGTTGTCCAGTCGGATCGTCGACCCTATCCGGGTACTGCTGGTTGGTGGCCACAGCTACTTAGAGGCGTGGTCGCGTGAGGCCGAAGGGGTGCGGCTGTTTCGGTTCGACCGGATTGACGGGGCGACGCTGCTCGATGAACCGGCCGCGCCACCAGAACTGGCTGTACAGGCACTGCCAGATATGTCCTTGTTTGACGGCGATCCGGCACTGCCGTCAGCAACGTTGCGGGTAGCCGCGCCAGCATTGTGGATACTTGAGTACTACCCGATGCGGTTGGTGCGCCAATTGCCTGATGGGTACTACGAAGTAGCGATGACCTACGCGTGCGCTGAGTGGATGACGCGCCTGGTTTTAGGGTTCGGCTCGGATGTGCAGGTGTTAGCACCCGAGTCGCTTGCCGAGCAAGTGCGAGCAGCCGCGGTAGCGGCGCTGGAGTTCTACCAGGCCGTCACGCCGGCCTGAGCGTACCGGCCAACCCAGGTTGGTCAGGGGATTGCCGGGGAACGCGCTACTCCTGCGGTAGCATCGGGTAGATATCTGGAGGTAACTACAGTGGGCAGTCTTAGTCCGTGGCACTGGGCGATCCTTGCCGTGTTGATTGTTGTGCTATTCGGTGCCAAGAAGCTGCCTGATGCGGCGCGCTCCTTGGGCAAATCGATGCGCATCTTCAAGTCCGAGATGCGTGAACTGCACAACGAGAACCAATCCGCCACCGCGGTTACCGCGACTCCACCTGCCGCGGTGGTGCAGTCTGAGCGGATCGATCCGGCCGCTGCACCAGGACAGGGCCACAGCGACGCTGCACCGGCTTAACCTGGCTGGTTCATTGATTTCGTCGCGGTGCCGCCCGAACATTGATCGAAGGTCGTGCAGGTCTTGAGCTTCGTCGGGCGCACTACTCGTTTCTTGGGGCAGCTAGACCCGCGCTTACGGCGCCGGCGCACCAATCCCGACGGCACAATGTCGTTGGTCGACCACTTGACCGAGCTGCGTACCCGGTTATTGATTTCGTTGGCCGTGATTGCGCTCACCACGAGCGTGGGATTTCTCTGGTATTCCCACTCATTCTTTGGCTTGGAAAGCCTCGGTGGCTGGCTTCGGCATCCCTATTGTGCGCTGCCGCCATCGGCGCGGGCGCAGATCAGCACTGACGGGCAATGTCGTTTACTTGCCACCGCGCCCTTTGACCAATTCATGTTGCGGCTCAAAGTTGCTATGACCGTTGGCATCGTGCTGGCATGTCCGGTTTGGTTCTACCAAGTGTGGGCTTTCATCACCCCCGGGCTCTATCAGAAGGAGCGCCGTTTTGCGGTCGCATTTGTGATCCCGGCGGTCATGCTGTTCATCGCCGGTGCTGTGCTGGCATACCTGGTACTAGCCAAGGCATTGGGTTTCTTGTTGACCGTCGGAAGCGACGTACAAGTGACCGCGCTGTCCGGCGACCGGTATTTCGGTTTTCTGCTGAACCTCCTGGTGGTGTTTGGGGTTAGCTTTGAATTCCCGCTCTTGATCGTCATGCTCAATTTGGCTGGCCTGCTGAGCTATCAGCGGCTTAAGGCGTGGCGGCGGGGCTTGATTTTCGGGATGTTTGTCTTCGCGGCGGTATTTACGCCAGGATCGGACCCGTTTTCGATGACGGCGCTCGGGCTGGCGTTAACAGTGCTCCTGGAGTTCGCCATCCAGGTTGCCCGGCTACACGACAGACGCCAAGCCAAGCTCGGACCCCCGGCGTGACCGAGGCGAGTGCGCTGGATAGGTTTGCTGCGGAGCTGCCTTTCGCGCTCGATGATTTCCAAAAACGTGCCTGTGCTGCCCTCGAACGTGGCCACGGGGTGTTGGTTTGTGCGCCTACCGGCGCCGGTAAAACGGTGGTTGGTGAGTTTGCGGTGCACTTGGCTTTGGCTTCCGGGGGCAAATGCTTTTACACCACACCGCTGAAGGCTCTGAGCAATCAGAAACACACCGATCTGGTGGCTCGCTATGGCCGCGATCGGATTGGGCTGTTGACCGGCGACCTCTCGGTCAACGCCACAGCGCCGGTGGTGGTGATGACCACCGAGGTGCTGCGCAACATGATTTACGCCGATTCTCCTGCACTGCAAGGGCTTTCCCATGTGGTGATGGATGAGGTGCATTTCCTTGCCGACCGAATGCGTGGCCCGGTGTGGGAGGAGATCATCCTGCATCTTCCTGACGAGGTGCGCCTAGTCAGTCTGTCGGCGACGGTGAGCAATGCCGAGGAGTTCGGTGGTTGGATCCAGACTGTACGGGGCGACACGACGGTGGTCGTCGACGAGCACCGACCGGTGCCGCTCTGGCAGCACGTCATGGTCGGTAAACGTCTCTTCGACCTGTTCGAGCCGCAGAACTGCCGTCCCGTCGATGACGCTGGCGATATCGTCCGCCCAGCTCAGGTCAGTCCGGAATTAGTGCGTCACATTGCCCATCGTCGTGAGGCAGTCAGGTTAGCCGACTGGCAACCACATCGGCATTCTCGGGAGGGCCGGCATTCGGGGCGCGATGGCGGGGATGGTCGAGAACGGCCGAAGTTCTACCGGCCGCCATCGCGGCCGGACGTTGTCGCGGTCCTGGACGCAGCAGGCCTCTTGCCGGCGATCACGTTTATCTTCTCGCGTGCTGGTTGTGACGCTGCGGTTCACCAGTGCGTGCGGTCACCGTTGCGACTGACCACCGATGAGGAGTGTGCCCAGATAGCGGAGGTGATCGACCGTCGTTGCGGAGATTTCGCGGACGCTGACTTGATGGTGCTCGGTTATGAGCAGTGGCGCGCAGGTCTGATGCGTGGCTTGGCTGCTCACCACGCCGGGATGTTGCCGGCTTTTCGACACACTGTCGAAGAGCTGTTTACCGCGGGTCTGGTCAAGATGGTATTCGCTACCGAAACATTGGCGCTCGGCATTAACATGCCGGCCCGCACGGTGGTGTTAGAACGGTTGGTGAAGTTCAACGGTGAACAGCACGTCTCACTGACCCCGGGAGAGTACACACAGCTGACCGGTCGTGCCGGGCGGCGCGGCATCGATGTCGAAGGCCATGCGGTGGTGCTTTGGCATCCAGAGATTGAGCCGTCCGAAGTCGCCGGGCTGGCCTCCACTCGTACCTTTCCGCTGCGCAGCTCATTTGTGCCGTCCTACAACATGACGATCAACCTGGTCCACCGGATGGGGCCAGTGCAGGCACATCAACTGCTTGAGCAGTCGTTCGCTCAATACCAGGCTGATCGGTCGGTTGTCAGTCTGGTTCGCGGACTTGAGCGTGGCCAGCGGATGCTTGACAAGATCGCTGGCGAACTGGGGGGACCAGACGCCCCGGTCCTCGAATATGCCAGACTTCGCGCTGCGCTGAGCGAACGGGAACGAGCGGCGGCTCGTGCGGCTCGGGCGCAACGACGGCAAGCGGCTGACGCAGCATTAGCGCTGCTGCGACGAGGCGACATCATCACGCTCACCCGCGGTCGCCGCGGTGGATTGGCGGTGGTCCTGGAGTCCGCCCGGGACAGCTCTGATCCGCGGCCTCTGGTACTGACCGAGCATCGCTGGGCCGGCCGGATTTCCTCGGCTGACTACTCCGCCGCAGCCGGGCCCGTCGGCTCGATGGCTCTGCCTAAACGGGTCGAACACCGCCAGCCACGGGTCCGCCGGGATCTGGCTTGCGCGCTGCGATCGGCTGCTGCTGGGTTGGAGGTTTCCTCGCCGGGGCATCATCGAGCGGGCGCTGAAGACGCTTCATTGCTAGGCGTCACGGGGGATTCCGAACTGTCAGTGCTGCGTGCTCAGTTGCATCGACATCCTTGCCATGCCTGGAGTTCGACCCCGCAATTGCTCAACGCGGAGCGGTATCTGCGCATGGAACGGGATAATCAGCAGCTGCAACGCAAGGTGGCGGCCGCGACCGACTCCTTGTCCAGGACGTTTGATCGCCTTGTTGGCATGCTTACCGAGCGCGGGTTCATGGAGAGCGCGGGTGCTGATCCGCGAGTCACCGCGGATGGACGGCTGCTGGCCCGCATCTACAGTGAAAGCGACTTGCTGGTGGCCGAATGCTTGCGAACCGGGGCATGGCGGAGTCTCAAACCAGCAGAATTGGCGGGGGTGGTCTCATCGGTCCTGTACGAGTCACGTGGCGGCGATGGCCCGAACTCGGCACGCGGCACCGACGTGCCCACCGCGGCGCTCCGAAAAGCCCTGGATCGAACGTGGCAGCTGGCTACGGAGCTGCGCGTTGACGAGCAGCATCACCGGATTGCCCTGAGCCGTGAGCCCGACGAAGGTTTTGTCAGCGTCATTTACCGCTGGGCCCGAAGCGGTGATCTGGCCGCCGCGTTGGCCGCTTTCGACCCGGGCGGCGGCTCATCTACCCCGGTACTGCCAGCCGGAGATTTTGTGCGCTGGTGCCGTCAAGTGCTTGACCTGTTGGACCAAGTCCGCACCGCCGCTCCTGAGCCGGAGTTAGCGGCCATCGCAAAACGTGCTATCAACGATGTTCGGCGCGGCGTCGTTGCAGTTGACGCGGGCTAGACTCGGCCGAGGCTACGGTTACACCCGGTGCACTGGTGAGTGACAGAGCCAGACAGGACCAGGATGAGGTGCCTGATCGGCCCCAGACAGTGAAGGACTGAAGTGACGATGAGCGGACCCGAGGGACCTGACCAGCAATGGCAATCGCCCGGCAAGGTTGACGACGAGCAATCTCTTAGTGAGCAGCCAGCTGCTGCGTCGTCCTGGCAGCAGCCAGACCAATCAGCCTGGCAGGCGCCGGCCTACACGCCTTCCGGTTACCCGCAGTATCAGCAGCCGCCCGCGCAGTTCTATCCGCAGTACTCGCAACCCGGCTACCCGCAGTATGGTCAGCCCGACCAGTATGGTCAGCCCGGCCAGTACCCCCAGTATGGTCAGCCCGGCCAGTATGGTCAGTACCCGCAGTATGGTCAGCCCGGCCAGTATCCCCAGCCGTATGCGCCTTACGCTGAATCAGCGGTGGAATCGAAGCGTTCCCTTGCGGTGATCGGCGCTGTGGTTGGCGTACTTGCGGTGATCGTCATCGCGATCGTGCTGGTGCTTGGTTTCTGGTCGCCAGGCTTATTTGTCACCACCAAACTCGACATCACCAAGGCCCAGGCCGGGGTGCAGCAGATCCTTAGTGACGAAACCAATGGATATGGGGCAAGAAACGTCAAAGACGTCAAGTGCAATAGCGGGAAGAACCCGACTGTTCACAAAGGCGCCACCTTCGACTGCACCGTCAGTATTGACGGTATGCAGCGGCACGTCACGGTGACTTTTCAGGACAACAAAGGCACCTACGAGGTCGGTCGGCCGCAATAACAGCACTGGCTCATCACGAATCATGGCTGGGCAAGCCGTCCAGTGCTTTCTGTAAGCGGGTGAGCGAAGATCCGATGCCGAGTTGGGTTGCCAGTTCGGCCAGGCGCGCAGGGTTGATCGCGGCTCGGGGTAGTGCATCGGTGGCAGTGGAGAAGGTGACGGGTGCGCTGGTCGCTACGCGTACCACCGAATCCGCGGCCGTGAGGTAAGCGTGGGCGGTCAGAAGTTTTTTCTGTAGGCCTTTGGTCATCGTCGAGGTCGGGTCCTGGGCGGCAGCCACGATGTGCGTGAGCGAGCCATACTGAGTCAGCAGCTGGGCTGCGGTCTTTTCGCCAATACCGGCAACACCGGGCAACCCGTCAGCAGGATCGCCACGTAACAGGGCCAGCTCGGCATAGGCTGGCCCGGCTCGATCCGCCGGTAGGCAGAAGCGTTCGGCCACTTCAGCAGGGCCATACAGGGTGGCTTTGGCCAGGCCGCGTCCCAGGTAGAGCACCCGAACCGGCACCGGATGGTCGGCAACTACTTGCAGCAGGTCGCGATCGCCGCTCACCACCACAACGGGGTCGTCGCGTTCTTGGGCTGCCAAAGTGCCCATCACGTCATCGGCCTCGAATCCTGGTGCACCCGCGGTGGGGATGCCGAATGCGTCCAGCACCATGGCGATCATGTCAACCTGCGGCGCCAGTTCGTCGGGTGTTTCCTCCACGGCAGGCTGGTCTGCCGCGCTGAGTTCGTCGGTGCCGGGGGCCACCCGCTGCGCCTTGTAGGAGGCGATGAGGTCAACTCGCCATTGTGGTCGCCAATCCACGTCGAGGCAGACCACCAGCCGGCGGGGTCGATGGCGGGTGATGACAACGCTCATGGCATCGAAAAATCCGCGGACCGCGTTGACCGGTCGGCCATCGGGAGCGGTAATTGACGTCGGAACCCCGTAGTAGGAGCGAAACCACATACTGGCGCCGTCGAGCAACAACAGGCACATCGTCGCAACGTTAGCCATGGCTGTGCGGTGGTGCTGCGGCGGGCTGGTCGAGTTGGCGGGTTTCGGTAATACCGCGCAATTAGTATATTCCCGTGTAAAAATCGACTCTCGTGGATGAGTCATCCTGTGGTGCACTACGTTCGACGCCGGCGATTGCGCCACCGCCAGCGCGGTCGAGGGCCGCATCTGATCTTGTTCGGCTGCTGCCTTACCTGGGGCCTTACCGGGTTCGTTGGCTGGTGATGGTCACGGCTGCGGTGACTAGTGTGGCAGCTACCGTGGCGATCCCGTTGATGGTCAAAGCGGTCATCGACGGGCCCGTACGGCATCACGATCACCATCGATTATGGCTGCTGGGCGGGGTGGCACTGGCTGTCGGTGTGGCTGAAGCCGTGCAGTCTTTCGTTCGTCGTTGGATTGTTGCTTCCGCGACGACAGCCGTTGAAGCTGACGTTCGTAACGACTTATTTGCCCGGTTGCAGGTCCTGCCCATGTCGTTTCATGGGCAGTGGCAGTCCGGGCAACTGCTCTCTCGGGTGATGAACGACTTGGGTACCATTCGCCGGTTTGTGGAATTCCCGATGGTATTTCTACCGATCCACCTTCTCCACATCATGGTGGTGACCGGAATCCTGTTGGCGATGTATTGGCCGCTCGGCGTTGTGGTGGTGCTATCGATCGCGCCTATCGTTGTTTCCGTACAGCGCTTTGAGCATGAGTTCGTCTCTTTATCTCGGCAAGCCCAAGACCAATCGGGTCATGTTGCGACACACGTCGAGGAGTCCACTCTGGGCTTGCGAGTAGTGAAATCATTTGGTCGCGAGGATTTCGTCTTTGATCGTTTCGACCAACAGGCCAGTGCGTTGTGCGATATCGAGGTCCGCAAAGCGGTCGTCTTGGCGAAATTCCGCACATTACTGGATGTCATGCCTAGTTTAACGTTGATCGTCGTGTTGGGTCTTGCCGCTTATGCGGCGGGAAGTGGTCACGTAACGGTAGGCACCTTGGTCGCTTTTATTACACTGCTGTTGTCGATGGCGTTCCCAATCTCATCACTAGGGATGATGTGGTCGATGATGCAGGAATCGATGACCGCGGCCAGCCGGGTGGCCGCGATTTTTGATGCGCCACGTGAGATTACCGACGGCCCGCGAGACGTCATACCGTGTCATGGGCGCCTCGAGCTGATTGATGTGGGATTCCGCGCTCCGGGAAGCCAGCAATGGATCTTGCGGCATGTCACGGTTACCGTCGAGCCTGGCGAGACGCTTGCCCTCGTGGGGCCCACGGGTTCGGGTAAATCAGTGTTAGTGGCATTACTGTCTCGGCTCTACGACGTGTCGGAGGGTCAGATCCGCGTCGATGGCCAGGATATTCGCGACCTGTCCTTGTCCGCGCTGCGGCAGGTGGTAGCTACCGCGTTCGAGGAACCGGTGCTCTTTTCGATGTCGGTAGCCGAGAACCTGAGGCTGGGCCGCCCGGATGCGACTGACGCTGAGCTGGCCGATGCGATCGAGGTTGCTGCCGCACAATTTGTGTACGCCCTGCCGTTCGGACTGGATACTCGGATCGGTGAGCAGGGCATGAGTGTGTCCGGTGGGCAACGCCAACGGTTAGCCTTGGCCAGGGCGATTGTTGTGGCGCCGAAGATTTTGGTTCTCGACGACACTCTGTCAGCGCTTGATGTTCATACCGAGGCGCGGGTTATCGCGGCATTACGTCCAGTGTTAGGCGCCAGCACCGGAGTTCTGATTGCGCACCGGGCTTCTACGATGCAGCTCGCCAATAAGGTGGCATTGCTGGATTGGGCTAACGGGCATGCCACCATCACCCATATTGGTACGCATACTGAATTGCTTGCCTGGGTACCGCGGTATCGGTCTTTGCTGGCCGCCGACGATCAACTCCAGGACGGCAGTCGGCCGGTTTACCTATGGGAGAACGACGAGCAGATCGATCGCCTTCGTCACGCACACGCCGAACAGGAAGTGGTCGATGAAGTCTGCTTCCCACCGGGTTTTGCGATCACTGAGGCTGAACCCCGATGACTGAGACGGATGCCGCAGGCTCGGCAGAGGATTGGCGTGGGTGCACTGTTGAGGAATCGCCCATTGTCGAGTCTGACTCTTCGCGTCGAGCGTCGTTCCGCCTCGTTACCTCGTTGGTGCGGCCATACCGCCTGACAATTTTCCTGCTGTTACCCATTGTGCTGGTGGAAAACGCGGCCCGACTGTTTATTCCCGTGCTGATCATGCTGGGTATCGATAAGGGCGTCTCCGCTGTGCAGGCGGGTCGCTCGGCGCACGAACTCATGCTGATCATCGGTGCTTTGGGTGGTGTGACGCTGATTCAGGCTGCTACCCGGTTCTTCTTCTTGAAGCGGTCTGGGCAGATCCGCCAGCAAGTATTGCTGGTGCTACGCAGACGGGTTTTCCTGCACTTTCAACATCTTGATCTGCCCTTCCACGATAGGTACAGCTCCGGGAAGGTGCTGAGCCGGCTGACCAATGACATCGATGCGATCCGGGAGTTTATGGAGTACGGGCTGGAAGGACTCATCACCGCGGTGCTCACCCTAGTGGGGTCCGCCATTATGATGATTTTCCTCGATCTGCCGCTGGCGCTGGTGTGCATTGCGGCGTTCCCCGTTCTCGTAGCGCTCACCGCGTGGTTTCAGTCTGTTTCTGGAAAGACCTACCGCAAAGTACGAGAAAGCGCTGCGCAAGTCATCATGCAGTTCGTCGAGACGATGACCGGCATCAGAGCGATCCAGGCGTATCGTCGAGAACCGCGTAATCAGCAGATCTTTTCGGGCCTCGTCGATCAGTACCGCACCATCTACGCGCAGGCCTTTCGGTTGCTGGCCGTCTTTATTCCCGGTGTCAAACTGGTTGGCAACATCGTTACCGGGGTAGTACTGATCTATGGAGGTTGGCGGGTTCTCCACGGGGACATGACGATTGGTGTTCTGACGGCTTTTCTGATGTATCCACGGATGTTCTTTGACCCAGTTTATGAACTCGCTACATTCTTTAATCTTTACCAATCCGCCTCATCGGCGATGCAAAAATTGGCCGGAGTGCTCAAACATCAGGCCAGCATTGAGGATCCGGCAAACCCGGTGCCCTTAACGGCGGTGCGCGGTGAGATCACGTTTCACGACGTGAAGTTTGCCTATACCGCGAGTCGGCCCTTGGTTCCGGGCTTGACCTTGCAGATTCCGGCCGGGCAGACGGTTGCGCTGGTAGGCACTACCGGCGCCGGCAAGACCACTATCGCCAAACTGCTGGCCAGATTCTATGACCCCACATCCGGGTCAGTCACCTTAGACGGTGTTGATCTGCGTAACTTGGCGCAGCGTGAGCTGCGTCGGCACGTCGTGATGGTGACCCAAGAGAACTTCATGTTTTCTGGCACGGTGGCCGATAACATCCGTTTTGGCCGCCCCGATGCCACAACAGCCGAGATTCGACGGGCCGCCGAAGAAGTCGGTGCTGACCATTTTATTTCCGCCCTGCCGGATGGCTACGACACCGATATCCACAAGCGCGGTGGTCGGTTATCGGCTGGGCAACGGCAGCTCATTGCGCTCGCCCGGGCATTTCTTGCTGATCCAGCCGTGTTGATCTTGGATGAGGCGACGGCGGCGATGGATATTCCCAGCGAACAGCTGGTGCAGCATGCACTAGCGCGGGTGCTCGTCGACCGGACAGCACTCGTCATTGCCCACCGGCTATCGACAGTGGCGATTGCTGACCGGGTGGTTGTTTTAGAACAGGGCAAGATCGTTGAGGACGGTCCGCCACGTGATCTCCTTCGCGAAGGCAACGGACGCTACGCGGCCCTGCACCAGGTATGGGAACAGTCGCTGGCGTAGGCGGCTTTATCGTGATGTCCCATACTTGCTAGCGATGGGTGCTCAACGGTTCGACACAGTGGTCTATGCCCGCCGGCTCGCTGCTGCTGCGGCGGCCGCCGCAGCAGCCGGTCTGGATGGCTTGGTCATCACTTCCGGCTACGACCTGCGCTACCTTCTCGGCTCACCTGCACAGACTTTCGAGCGGTTGACCGCACTGGTATTACCGGCCTTCGGTCCCGCGACTGTCGTGGTGCCACGGCTGGAGTTGGCTGCGCTCAACGATTCCGCGGTCGCCGAGCTGGGGCTCTCAATGCGAGACTGGGGCGACGGTGAAGACCCGTATCAGCTGGTGATCAGCGCTCTTGCGGGGCGTCGGGTGGCGGTCACCGACGCTATGCCGGCCTTACATCTGGTGCCGCTAGCTGAACTGCTGGGGCAGCTGCCGGTGCTCGCCACCGAGGTACTGCGACCGCTGCGGATGGTCAAAGACGCCGGCGAAATAGACACGCTGCGCCAGGCCGGGGCGGCTATTGACCGGGTGCACGCCCGGGTTCCGGAGTTGTTGGTCCCCGGCCGTACCGAGGCCGACGTTGCTGCCGATATCGCTGAGGCGATTGTGGCTGAAGGGCATTCCGGGGCGGCGTTCATTATCGTGGGCTCCGGCCCACACAGCGCGGATCCGCACCATGAATGCTCGGATCGGGTGTTGCAGGCCGGTGACATGGTTGTTGTCGACATTGGCGGTGTGTGCGATCCCGGATATCACTCCGACTGCACCCGTACCTACAGCATCGGCACGCCTGCTCCCGAGATAGCGCACGGGTACGCAGTTTTGCAGCGTGCGCAGCGGGCGGCTGTCGAGGCGGTTCGTCCGGGGGTGCCTGCTGAGCGGATAGACAGGGCGGCCCGCGATGTGCTGGCGCAGGCCGGGCTCGCCGAATATTTCATGCACCGCACTGGGCACGGCATTGGGCTATCGGTGCATGAAGAGCCCTACATCGTTGCGGGCAATCAGTTGCCGTTGGCGGCCGGAATGGTGTTTTCCATCGAGCCCGGCATCTACTTTCCCGGCCGCTGGGGTGCCCGCATCGAAGATATTGTCCTGGTGACCGAGAACGGGGCGCTTCCGGTCAATACCCGGCCCCACGAGCTGCTGGTGGTTTAACCGTTTCCCCGGTCGAGCAGGCTTGAGGACCCCAGCACCCGGCCAACCTGAACTTCGATCACCACTCGGCGGGGGTTGGGCCGTGGCGTCCGATACCGCTGGGCGTAGCGCAGTTCGGCATCACGCACGGCATCGGGGTCGGTGTTCACCGTGGCTTGCCCTTCCAGCGAGAGCCAGCGGGCACCATCGACCTGGCTTAGCACGCCGATCCCGCCGCGCTCGGCGTTGAGCGCTTTCTGTGAATCACCGGTAGTGATTACCCGGGCAATGTGAGTTTTGGGATCGAAGGTGAAACCGACGGCTACCACATGCGGCGAATTATCCGATCGCAACGTCGTCAACATGGCCAGATGCCGCTCGGTGAGGAAAGCCAGCGCATCATCGGTGAGTCGAGTCGTGGTATTGGCCATCATGGCCACGCTAGCGCAGGCGATAATCGCACCCGTGAAAGACACGGGCACTGGTCTGGTGGTGATTTTCGGTGGCCGCAGCGAGATTGGCACCGAATTTGCGTTACAGCTGGCACAAGACAGGCAAGATATCAGGGTGGTGTTGGCCGCCCGTCACGCTGACCGACTGACCGCACAGGTCGCGGCCATCCGCGCGGCTGGCGCGGCGGCGGTTCACCCCCTGGAGTTCGATGCCGATGACCTAACCGCGCACGGTCCGTTAGTGGCATCGATTGTCGCGGATTACGGTCCTATCGATACCGCGGTGCTGGCCTTTGGGATCCTGGGGGACCAGGCCCGCGCGGAAACTGATGCCGAGCACGCGGCGGCCATCGTGCACACCGATTATGTGGCGCAGGTCAGCGTGCTCACCCACCTCGCCGCGACGATGCGGGTCGCTGGGCGGGGCTCGCTGGTAGTGTTTTCTTCGGTGGCCGGAGTGCGGGTACGTCGGGCAAACTACGTCTATGGCTCCGCCAAGGCCGGCCTGGACGGTTTTGCTAGTGGGTTAGCTGATGCGCTGCACGGTACCGGGGTCCGGGTGCTGATCGTGCGACCAGGATTCGTGATCGGACGCATGACCCGGGGTATGACGCCCGCGCCGCTGGCTAGTACTCCCGCCCAGGTGGCTGCCGCTGCAACCAGCGCGTTGGCTAAGGGCCGGCGCATCGTCTGGGTCCCCTGGGCGCTGCGGCCGCTGTTTTTCACCCTGCGGCTGCTGCCGCAATTCCTCTGGCGGCGGATGCCGCGATGATCATCGTCATTGGTATGGGTGCCGACGGCATGGCGGGGCTCTCCCCGCAATCCCGGTCGGAGCTGCTCAGGGCCAAGGTCATTTACGGATCCAGCCGGCAACTGGCTCTGCTCGACGCAAAGCTGAGCGCTCACCGTCGACAATGGCCGGCTCCGCTGCTCCCAGCCTTGTCGAGCCTGTTCGGCGACCTGGCTGAGTGTGACGGCGATGTGCATGTGCTAGCCAGCGGTGACCCGATGCTGCACGGTATCGGCGTCACGCTAGTACGACTGTTTGGGGCCGAGCGGGTGAAGGTGCTGCCGCACATATCGGCCGTCACGCTGGCGCGGGCACGCATGAGCTGGACCGATCACAATACCGAGGTGATCAATCTGGTCACGGCGCCACCGCACACCGCATTGCGCCGTGGTGGTCAAGCCATCGTGCTGTCTCGCGATGCGGAAACGCCCGTTACCGTTGCACGGCTATTGGCTACGCATGGTCGCGGTAAGTCGCTGGTCACCGTGCTCGAGCAACTGGGTGGTCCGCGTGAGCGGCGCCGCGATGCTACTGCGGCCGACTGGGCGGCTAGGCCGCCAGATGATATTGACGAACTCAATGTGCTGGCGGTTCGCTACCTGCCAGACGAGCGGTTATCTTCGTCCATCCCTGATGATTTGTTTGATCATGACGGCCAGATCACTAAGCAAAGCATGAGGGCGCTGACGTTGGCGGCGCTGGCGCCGCGTCCGGGGGAGCGGCTATGGGATGTCGGGTCCGGCTCAGGAAGTGTGGCGATTGAGTGGGGGCGTAGCGGCTCGGGGTGTACTGCGGTGGCGTTCGAAAAAGACATCGCACGTCGTGCCCGTATTACACGTAATGCGATAGCTTTTGGCGTCAACATTGACGTGCGAGGTGAGGCGCCTAACGCGTTCGACGGCGCTGCGGCGCCCGCAGCGATCTTTGTGGGTGGCGGTCTTACCCAACACAATGTGCTGGATGCGTGCCTGCGGCACTTGCCGATGGGCGGCCGTTTGGTGGCCAACGCTGTCACCGCGGAATCCGAAATCCTGGTGACGCAGGCGCATCGGCGATTCGGTGGAACGCTGCAAAGATTCCAGCATTACCACAGTGAGCCACTAGGCGGATTTACGGCATGGCGCCCTCAGCTGCCGATTACGCAATGGTCGGTGACGAGGCCGTGACGGTGTATTTCATCGGTGCCGGTCCGGGCGCCGCTGATTTGATCACCGTGCGCGGGCAGCGGCTGCTGAGCCAATGCTCGGTGTGCCTGTATGCCGGTTCGATTATCCCTGATGATCTGCTGGCGTACTGCCCACTGGGGGCCCGCATCGTCGACACCGGGCCATTGACACTGGAGCAGATCACCAACGAATTTGTTGCTGCCGATGCCGCGGGCCACGATGTAGCGCGACTGCATTCCGGTGATCCGTCGCTCTATAGCGCGCTGGCTGAACAATGCCGCCGACTCGACGCGTTGGATATCCCGCATGAAATTGTCCCCGGTGTACCGGCTTTCGCGGCCGCTGCGGCGGTGCTGGGTCGCGAACTCACGGTCCCTGGGGTGGCGCAGACGGTGACGTTGACCAGAGTTGCTACCTTGTCAACGCCCATGCCGGCCGGCGAAGACCTGGAAACTTTGGCTGGGCCGGGAGCAACGCTGGTGCTGCATCTGGCGGCCGCGCAGATTGAGGCGATAGTTCCACAGTTGCTTGCCGGTGGCTATCACCCGCAAACCCCTGCGGCAGCAGTCGCTTTCGCCAGCTGGCCGAGCCAAATCGTGGTGTGCGGCACACTCGCCACTATTGCCGCGGACATGGCTGAAGCGGCGATCCGCAAGACCGCGGTGATCATTGTCGGGGATGTTTTAGCGGCACAAGGATTTACCGATAGCTATCTGTATTCCGCTGGGCGTACCCGAACGACTCGGCACTAATGCGGGTACTGCTGCTGGGCGGTACTGCCGAGGCGCGGCAGCTGGCCCAAATCTTGTTCCCGCGCGTCGAGGTGATTAGCTCGTTGGCCGGTCGGGTGCCAGAGCCGCGGCTGCCGGTGGGGTCGGTACGGATCGGCGGTTTTGGCGGTGCTGACGGGTTGTGGCATTGGTTGATCGATCACCGTATCGACGTTGTCGTAGATGCCACGCACCCGTTCGCGGCAACT
>JAIENC010000207.1 GCA_019751635.1 Mycobacteriaceae bacterium | reverse complement strand
CCAAAGGTCAGAGGGCGACGGAGGGTTTCAGTACGCCTTGTAAGACTTTTCTTCTACCAGCGCGCTGCCCAGCAAGGTGACCACCCTGCCGTGTGCCAAGTTGTGCAGATTGGTGCTGGCCTGCGCGATAGCTTGGGCACGCACCTGGGGCCCAAGGATCACCAGCGTGATGCTGACCGCGACGAGAGTTGCTAAATAACCGACGGTAAAGCGGACACGGGCCAGTCGAGACAGTAACGCGTAAATCATCGACGCTTATTCTCTCACAAGATTGGCCTGGTCTGGATCGGTCTCTCTGGCCCCCACCCGCCGTTTGGCAAGGCGATACATCATTAAATCCGGCGGAATTCCGGTGATTTTGCCGACAAAAACATTGTTGCGGACCCGCTTGGCAAGAACGCCCAACGCTTCGAGCTCGGACTGATCAATCTGGTCTAGCGTGGGCCCGGAAACCACGATCCCGCCTTTAGTGGCCCGTTCCATCATTCGCGCGGCAATGTTGACATCAACACCAAGCCAATCCGAACCCAACTGCCGAGGCCGGCCGGTATGCACACCAACCCGCATCCGTGGCGTATAGCCCTCCACCACAACAGATCTCACCGCTTCTTGAGCAGCCAACACCGCCGTGACCGCAACGACTGGGTCAGCGAACACCGCCATAATCCCGTCGCCCATCCGTTTGACGATTTTTCCGCCGGCATCAAGAAGCGGTGGCTCGATAGCCTGGGCTACCCGCCGCAACAGCGTGAGCGTTGCCTGATCACCAGCGTGCAGCGACCACGTGGAAAAGCCAACAAGGTCGGTGAAGACCAACGTCACTTCAGGATTGGCTGGACGCCGAGAGACCGCCTCGGTCAGCGCCTGCCATACCTGCAAGGCACCGAGGCTCAGTTCACGGGAGATCACATCACGGTCCCGCAGCAGCCGATCCGCCGCCCGCGCCACCGCACTGGGACCCCCCTCACCCGCGGTGGACAGCGGATCACCGAAATCAGGATCACCGGGCAGCACCCGTCGTGCTCGCCGAATCAGGCGCACCATCTCAGGGTTTTGATTTGTGCGGCGCAACTGCTGCGCGGCAGCACGGACCGACCCCAGGTAACGCTGCCACCGAGCAGATCCGGGAAGCCCTAGCGGCGGGGCCACAACCAGCTCGGGTCGACCAGAATCCGCATCGACATGCCCGGGATTCACCTGTACCAGGGTAGGTGGTTTTTTCCTGCACAGCCAACCAAGCAACCCGGTGCAGATCCTCGCCGAACCCGGAAAACTGCCTGATCAACGATGCACCTAGGGAACGGCGCGCTGGCGAAATACCTGGCGAGAAAAACGGTCAAACCACGGACAACGCATGAGCGAATGTTTATCGTGAGCCTCATCTCCAGTCAGGAGGCCGTGATGACTGCCGCAGCAACAATCCCTACCGAACCGCTCGGGCCCGACTCACTGACCTGGAAATATTTCGGTGATCTTCGCACCGCAATGATGACGATGTGGATCGGCGCGATCCAGAACATGTATCCCGCCCTTGGCGCCGGTGTGCACGAGCATTCGATTCTGCTGCGCGAACCGCTGCAGCGGGTGGCCCGCTCAGTGTACCCGATCATGGGGGTGGTCTACGACGGTGACCGTGCGGCCCAGACCGGCGCGCAGGTCAAGGCCTATCACCACACCATCAAAGGGGTTGATAAAACCGGACGTCGTTACCACGCACTGGATCCAGCAACCTTTTATTGGGCGCACGCGACCTTTTTCATGATGGTCGTCAAAGTGGCCGAGTACTTTTGCGGTGGATTGACCGAGACGGAGAAACGCCAGTTATTCGACGAGCACGTTCGCTGGTACCGGATGTACGGAATGAGCATGCGTCCGGTACCTCGATCCTGGGCAGATTTTCAGCTGTACTGGGACCAAGTTTGCCGCGACGAACTGGAGATCAACCAGGCCACGCTGGATATTCTCCAGATGCGGATTCCCAAACCCAAGTTCGTTCTGCTACCAACCTCACTCTGGGATCAGCTCTTCACACCACTGGTCGCCGGACAACGCTGGATCGCAGCAGGGTTGTTCGATCCGGTGGTGCGCGAGAAAGCCGGGATGCACTGGACCCCGGGAGACGAAGCCCTGCTTCGCTTGCTCGGCAAATTCATTGAGCTCATATTTTTGACCGTTCCCGACGAAATCCGGTTACATCCACGAGCGCTGGCCGCGTACCGGCGAGCACAGGGACAGATCCCCGGCACCGCACCATTAGTGGAAGCCCCGGGATTGGTGGCACCGCCGGCCGACCGCCGCGGGTTGTCGATGCATTATTTTCCGCCGGAGCCCGGCCTGGTTCACCGTCTCGCTCGCCGCCCCGCGCACACCATCCTGGAGCATGCCGGAGCGCTCGTACATAGCGCGTTCTCGCTGGCCGGTCTAAAGACCAACGCAAAGTCGCGGGCGGGCCGCATAACACGGATGGCACCAGCACAGATGTAGTTGCACACGCAAGGACACTAATAAAATACGATTTTGTTCACAATATTTGTGGTTGCCCGAGGGGAAGTCGAATGAAACGGGTTTAAGCCCGGGCGACCCGCTGGGCACGCGCACTCTGATAAAGACAGATCGCTGCGGCCGCAGCAACATTGAGACTCTCCGCACCGCCAAAAATGGGGATGCGCACGCGATGATCCGCGGCCTGGGCAACCGGTTGGGGCAGTCCCTGCGATTCGGCACCAAACAGCCAGGCTGTCGGCTTACCCAACAGCGGCTCAACCTCGTCCAGCAGCAGCTCACCGTCCACGGTGGTAGCGAGCACCTGCAGCCCAGCAGCGTGCAACGCCGAAACTGTGCCACAGGCATCAGGCACAGCAATGACCGGGATCGAGAAGATACTGCCGGCAGAGGAGCGTAAGCACTTACCGTTGTACGGATCAACACTGTGCCCAGCAAAAACCATCGCTGCCGCACCCATCGCATCGGCGAGGCGAATCAGCGTGCCAGCATTTCCTGGTTCCCGGATCTCAATAGCGACCGCGAGCAAGGACGGCGAGCCGGCCACCACGTCCGCAAACCCGGTGTCCGGCATGTCGCACACCGCAACCAGGCCACTTGGCGTAACCGTATCTGATAACGCGTGGGCAGCCCGCTCAGTCACCAGATGGATCGGGGCCGCCACACTGTCCAGCAGCGAGGCATACTTGCGCGCCGCAGGTTCGGTAACAAACACCTCCCGCACGAGCCCACGAGCCGCCGCAGCCTCGACCAGGTTAGTACCTTCAGCAAGAAAACGCCCAGCCCGGAGCCGACCGACGTGACGATGTAATTTGACCGCTGCGGCCACCCGGGCCGAGCGTTCGGTGAGCGTCAGGCGGCCTCGCCGGATGGCGCGTTGATGTCCTCGGGCAGCGCGGCCCGGGCGACCTCCACCAACGCCGAAAATGCCGCGGAATCACTCACCGCGATCTCCGCGAGGTTCTTGCGATCTACCTCGACACCAGCTGCTTTAAGGCCTTGGATCAGCCGGTTGTAGGTGATGTCGTTAGCACGCGCAGCCGCATTAATCCGGGAAATCCATAATTTACGAAATTCGCCCTTCCGCGCCCGACGGTCACGGTAGGCATAGTTCATTGAATGCAGCTGTTGTTCTTTGGCTTTGCGATATAGCCGAGATCGCTGGCCACGATAGCCGCGAGAGGCCTGCAGAATTGCGCGCCGCTTCTTTTGAGCGTTGACTGCCCGCTTTACGCGTGCCATGGGGTATTCCTATCCTCGATGTGTCCTCAAGTGGACGTGAGCAGAGCATGAGGCGCCCAACAAGTTAGGCAACCTGGGCTGGTTAGCCGTTCAAGAGCGAATTGACTCGCCTGGTGTCATTCGCGGCCAGCACGGCACGGCCGGCCAACCGGCGAGTCCGCGTGCTCGATTTATGTTCCAAGAGGTGCCTGCGGTTGGCTTTCTGGCGCACGATCTTGCCGGTGCCGGTGCGCCGAAACCGCTTCGACGCCCCACTATGGGTCTTAGCTTTAGGCATTTTTCCTCAGTTCTGGTATTAGGTCAGTGCTATCTAGGGCCGGGCGTTGCCCGTTCCATCGGCAGTGGCATCAGTAGCGGGTACCGGCACAGACTCACCCACATCACGCACCGCCCGAGCGCGGGTCTTGGCGCCACGGTGCGGAGCCAACACCATCGTCATGTTGCGTCCATCCTGCTTAGCTGCCGTTTCGACGAAGCCGAAATCGGCCACATCGGCCCCCAACCGCTGGAGCAGTCGGTAACCGAGTTCGGGTCGCGACTGCTCACGCCCACGGAACATGATGGTGACCTTGACCTTTGATCCGGCTTCCAAAAAGCGGACCACATGGCCCTTCTTGGTTTCGTAATCATGATCATCGATCTTGGGTCGCAGCTTTTGCTCTTTAACGACGGTTTGCTGCTGATGCCGGCGAGATTCGCGTGCCTTCTGCGCCGCCTCGTATTTGTACTTGCCGTAATCCATGATCTTGCAGACCGGCGGCCTAGCGTTCGGCGCAACTTCAACAAGGTCGAGATCGGCATCCGCGGCGACACGGAGTGCGTCTTCGATACGCACAATGCCTACCTGCTCGCCACCCGGGCCAATCAATCGGACTTCAGGTACACGGATGCGCTCGTTGACGCGGGTCTCAGTGCTGATGGGGCCTCCCTCGCTCGGCTTGCTGTGTGCGCAAAGCGGGGCCCAAACACCGACCGATCGCGGCCTAAGCCACCTGCGCCATGCGCAGAGCAGGCACCTGCGGTGCCTGTGACCGGACCGCTGAACCAGATATGGCCAGCGGTGGGAGTGGTACTCCACTTGCTGTCTCCGGCATTCACCGGGACGGTCGCAGTGGCTAGCTTAGCAGCCACCCGACACGATCTACGGCCACGGGGCTTTTCGCGCGGTTCGAAGACGATTCGAAGTCCAACCGAATACTCTGCGGTTTGTGTCACGTACTCTGCATCGCGCGGGGACCCAGCGAACCTCGCCCTATTATTGGGTTCCCGCGGCCGCTGGCTGGACCATCGGCGTTATCGCCACGCTGTCGCTGTTCGCGAGTTTGTCGTCACTCATCCGCTGGATCATTAGGGGTCCGCGGGAATTCATCAACAGTTTTCTGTTCAACTTCCCCGACACCAGTTTCGCGTGGTCATTTGTGCTGGCGCTGTTAGCTGCAGCACTGAGCGCGCGCAAACGCATTGCCTGGTGGCTGTTGACCGGCAACTTAATCGTCGCCGTGGGATTAAATGTTGGCGAACTGACTGCCGGCGATAACAGCGCCATGGATCTCTTTGGCGAATACCTCGGGCTGACCGTGCACGTCATCGCGATCGTCATTTTGATACTGGCCTACCGGGAGTTCTGGGCCAAAGTCCGCCGCGGCGCACTGTTCAAAGCCGCCGCAGTGTTGGCCGCCGGATGGGCAATCGGAATTCTGGTATCCCTGCTGCTGGTCGAGCTGTTTCCGGGCACCTTAGCCCGTGATGAACGCCTGCCATACGTGGCGAACCGGGTGATCGGCTTCGGCTTAGCCGACCCAGATCTTTTCACCGGGAGACCACACGTTTTCCTTAACGCAATTTTCGGGCTGTTTGGTGCGCTCGCGCTGATCGCCACAACAATTGTGTTGTTTCTCTCCCAACGCGCCGAGAATGCGCTCACCGGAGAAGACGAATCCGCCATCCGAGGACTCTTGGAGTTATATGGAAAAAATGACTCTCTAGGCTATTTCGCCACCCGACGGGATAAGTCGGTGGTGTTCGCCAATAACGGTCGAGCGGCCATCACCTACCGAGTCGAGGTGGGGGTCTGTTTAGCTAGCGGTGACCCGATCGGCGACCCGAAGGCCTGGGCGCAGGTTGTTGATGCCTGGTTACAGCTGTGCGAGGCCTACGGCTGGGCGCCCGGGGTGATGGGCGCCAGCTCACAAGGCGCCCGGGTGTATCGGGAGGCTGGCCTCAACGCCTTAGAGCTCGGGGACGAGGCGATCTTGCACACCGCCGATTTCAAGCTGTCCGGCCCGGAGATGCGCGCTGTACGCCAGGCCGTGACCCGGGCTCGCCGAGCCGGGCTGACGGTACGCATCCGTCGGCACCGCGACATCTCGACCGAGGAGATGGCCGACATCATCGCCCGCGCAAATTCCTGGCGCGACACCGAGTCCGAACGCGGCTTCTCGATGGCACTCGGCCGACTAAGCGATCCAGCCGACGCAGATTGTCTGCTCGTCGAGGCGATGAGCCGAGACAAGCAGCCGATGGCGATGCTCTCGCTGGTGCCCTGGGGTACCACGGGAGTTTCGTTGGATCTGATGCGTCGCGCCCCCCACGCGCCGAATGGCACCAACGAACTCATGGTCAGCGAACTCGCCCTACAAGGCGAAAATCTTGGTATTGGACGTATTTCGCTGAACTTCGCCATGTTTCGATCCGCCTTCGAGCAGGGCGCCCAGCTCGGTGCCGGACCGGTAGCGCGGTTATGGCGAGGACTGCTGATCTTCTTCTCCCGATGGTGGCAGCTGGAAACGCTGTACCGCTCGAACATGAAGTACCAGCCGCAGTGGGTACCCCGATACGCCTGTTACGACGACGCACGCATTATTCCCCGGGTGGGGGTTGCCTCGGTGATTGCCGAGGGTTTTCTGGTACTGCCGTTCAGCCGACGCAATAAACAGCACACCGGCCACCATTCAGCAGTGCCGCCCAGGATAGTAGCCACGGGATTGTTGCACCCTGATGGTTCAACACCAGACGTGCAAGAACTGCAGGCAGCTGACCACGATCACCAGTTCACTCATCGGCTGCCTGAACAGGTACGGGCACGGCTGAACAAATTAAAAACCCTGCAAGACAGCGGGATTGACGCGTACCCCGTCGGGAAACCACCGAGTCATACGGTTGCCCAAGCCAACAACGCAGACGACCAGACCGGGGTCTCCGTTGCTGGACGAATTTTGCGAATACGTAACTACGGTGGAGTGCTGTTCGCTCAATTGCGCGACTGGTCGGGCGAGATGCAGTTGCTGTTCGACAACTCACTCCTGGAATGTGGCCGCACCCGGGATTTCACCGCGGCTATCGACCTTGGTGATCTGGTCGAAGTCACTGGATTCATGGGTTTAAGCAAGACCGGAGTTCGATCGCTGATTGTCCGCAGCTGGCGGCTGATCGGTAAGTGTCTGCGTCCGCTTCCGAACAAGTGGAAAGGGTTGGTCGATCCAGAGGCTCGGGTACGAACCCGCTATGTCGATCTCGCCGTTAACTCAGAACCCCGGACATTGCTTACCGCCCGCAGCAGCGTATTGCGCGCTATCAGAGAAACCTTGTTTGCCA
Source organism: Mycobacteriaceae bacterium (assembly GCA_019751635.1). GTDB lineage: Bacteria > Actinomycetota > Actinomycetes > Mycobacteriales > Mycobacteriaceae > Mycobacterium. The sequence continues at coordinate 13,775 of JAIENC010000207.1, read as the reverse complement.
AGGGATTTCTTGAAGTCGAAACCCCTATCCTGCAACAAATTCACGGTGGGGCTACCGCCCGACCCTTCGTCACCCGGATTAACGCCTACGATATGAATCTTTTTCTGCGGATCGCACCGGAGCTGTATCTGAAGCGACTCTGTGTCGGCGGTGTGGAGCGCCTGTTCGAATTAGGTCGCGCTTTCCGGAATGAGGGCGTGGATTTCAGCCACAATCCGGAGTTCACCTTGTTAGAGGCCTATCAAGCGCACGCCGACTATCGGACGTGGATCGAGGGTTGTCGCGAACTCATCCAAAACGCCGCTATAGCCGCCAACGGAGCTGCGGTAGTCATCCGGAACAACGGTGAACCCGTCGACATCTCCGGCGACTGGCCAGTGCGCACCGTTCACGATGCGGTGTCCACCGCACTCGGCGAACATATCGACACCCACACCACAGTGCCTCAACTGCGTACGCTGTGCGACGCGGCAGGAATCGCCTATCAGCCGCGCTGGGACGCCGGCGCCCTGGTACTTGAGCTTTACGAGCACCTCGTTGAGAGCCGAACCGAACGGCCCACCTTCTATATCGACTTTCCAACCTCGGTTTCACCGCTGACCCGACAGCACCGCAATACGCCGGGAGTCGCCGAACGGTGGGATCTCGTGGGCTGGGGGGTCGAGCTAGCCACCGCCTATAGCGAACTAACCGACCCGTTAGAGCAGCGCCGACGTCTCCACGCGCAATCCTTGTTGGCGGCTGGCGGTGATCCCGAGGCGATGGAACTCGACGACGACTTCTTGCAAGCAATGGAGTACGCCATGCCCCCTACCGGCGGCATGGGCATGGGCGTCGACCGCGTCGTGATGCTCATCACCGGCCGAAGCATCCGCGAGACACTGCCTTTTCCGCTGGCCAGACCGCGTTAGCTACGGCTTAAGCGGCACCGTCTCGGCGGACAACTTCGGCGAGAAACTTTCCGGTGTAGCTTTCTGCGGTCGCGGCAACGTCTTCCGGGGTGCCTTGGGCAACCACCGTCCCACCCCCAGCTCCGCCTTCGGGACCCATGTCAACAATCCAGTCCGATGTCTTGATCACATCAAGGTTGTGCTCGATCACGATCACCGTATTGCCTTTGTCGACAAGACCGTTGATCACCTTCAGCAGCTTGCGGATGTCGTCAAAATGCAGTCCGGTGGTGGGTTCGTCGAGGATGTAAATGGTGCGGCCGGTGGACCGCTTCTGCAATTCTGCGGCTAATTTCACCCGCTGCGCCTCACCACCGGACAGGGTGGGTGCTGGCTGCCCTAGTCGGACGTAGCCCAATCCAACATCGACGAGAGTTCGAAGGTAACGATGGATGCTGGTGATCGGTTCAAAGAACTCCGCCGCTTCTTCGATCGACATGTCCAGCACCTGCGCGATGGTCTTGCCTTTGTAATGCACCTCGAGAGTTTCCCGGTTGTAGCGAGCGCCCTGGCAGACCTCGCACGGTACATACACGTCGGGCAGGAAATTCATCTCAATCTTGATCGTGCCGTCACCGGTGCAGGCCTCGCAGCGACCGCCTTTGACGTTGAAGGAGAAGCGTCCCGGCTGATAGCCCCGAACCTTGGCCTCGGTGGTGGCAGCGAACAGCGTCCGGATCTTGTCAAAGACCCCGGTATAGGTGGCCGGGTTCGAGCGCGGGGTACGTCCAATCGGCGATTGGTCGACCCGGACCAGTTTGTCCAGGTGATCCAACCCGGTCACCCGGGTGTGCCGGCCCGGTACCTGCCGGGCGCCGTTGAGCTTGTTGGCCAGCACCGCCGCCAGGATGTCATTGACCAAGGTGGACTTGCCTGAACCGGACACACCGGTCACCGAGGTCAAGACACCCAGCGGAAACGACACATCGATGCCGCGCAAATTGTGTTCGCGAGCACCCACCACGGTAAGCCGACGTCGTTTATCGATCGGCCGCCGAACCTCAGGCACCTCGATCCCCTGCCGGCCCGATAAATAGGCGCCGGTCAGCGAGTCAAGGTTGCTCAGCAGCTGGTCGTAAGGCCCACTATGCACAATGCGGCCACCATGTTCACCGGCCTGGGGCCCAATATCAACGATCCAGTCTGCCTGCGCAATGGTGTCCAGGTCATGCTCGACGACAATCAGCGTATTGCCTAAATCCCGCAACCGAACCAGGGTCTCGATGAGACGACGGTTGTCGCGCTGATGCAGCCCGATCGACGGCTCATCGAGCACATAGAGCACCCCCACCAGACCCGACCCAATCTGAGTGGCCAGCCGGATACGTTGTGCTTCCCCACCGGAAAGCGTGGCCGCAGCCCGGGATAACGACAGATACTCCAGGCCGACATCAAGCAGAAAGCCCAGCCGCGACTGAATTTCTTTGAGCACCTGCCCGGCGATGGCCTGCTCCCGCGGCCCCAAGGTAAGCGCACCCAAAAACGCGGCACACTCGGCGATGGAGAGCTCGCAGACCTCGGCAATGGATTTCGCGCCCTGTTCCCCTCCGGCCGCTAAGGTCACCGCCAGAATTTCCGGTTTCAGCCGGGTACCGTCACACACCGGACAGGGCACATCACGCATAAAACCTTCGTAGCGCTCCTTCATCTGTTCTGATTCGGTCTGGGTCATCTTGCGTTGCAGGAACGCCAGCACTCCCTCGAAATCAGCGTAATACGACCGGGTGCGGCCATACCGATTGCTGTACCGAACGTGCACCTGCTCGTTGCAGCCCTCCAGAATCGCCTTACGTGCCTTGGCTGGTAGCTGACGCCATGGCGTGTCGACATCGAAGCCCATCACCTCCCCAAGCCCAGCCATCATCCTGGTGAAGTACTCCGCCGTATGACCCATTGACCACGGCGCCACCGCGCCTTGAGCCAGGGTGAGTTCCGGATCCGGCACCACCAGCTCAGGGTCGACCTCTTTACGGATCCCCAGGCCGGCGCACTCGGGGCACGCACCGTAAGGCGAGTTAAACGAAAAAGAGCGTGGCTCCAGATCGTCGACAGCGAGCGCGTGGCCATTAGGGCAGGCCAGTTTCTCAGAGAACCGCTGCTCACGTGAACCGTCGTCAGGAAACTCCAGCACCACAATGCCGTCGGCAAGCTGCAGTGCGGTCTCCACCGAATCAGTAAGTCGCTGTTTGGCGGCGGCTTTCACGGTCAGTCGATCAACCACCACCTCGATATCGTGCTTCTCCTGCTTTTTCAGCTTCGGCGGATCGGTCAGCGAGTGCACCACGCCATCGACTCGCACCCGGCTATAGCCCTGGCTGTTGAGTTTGTCGAACAAATCGACGAACTCGCCCTTACGGGTGCGCACCACGGGGGCCAGCACCTGGAATCGGGTGCCCTCCGGCATTGCCAACACCTGATCGACGATCTGCTGCGGTGTCTGGCGAGCGATTCGATGCCCGCAGGCTGGGCAGTGCGGGGTACCCGCGCGGGCGTACAACAACCGCAGGTAGTCATACACCTCGGTGATCGTTCCGACCGTTGAACGTGGGTTACGGTTAGTCGATTTCTGGTCGATGGAGACCGCCGGGGACAACCCCTCAATAAAATCGACGTCCGGCTTATCCATCTGGCCGAGAAACTGGCGGGCGTAGGCCGACAACGACTCCACGTAACGCCGCTGCCCCTCAGCGAAGATGGTGTCAAACGCCAACGACGACTTACCGGATCCGGATAGCCCGGTGAAAACAATCAGCGCATCGCGCGGCAAGTCAAGGTCAACACTGCGCAGGTTGTGCTCACGCGCACCCTTGACGATGAGACGCTCTGCCACGCTGCTCCCTTTCCCCAACTGGCATGCTAAGTGCATGACCGTCCTCGACGACAACTACACCGGGCATGTTCAACCTGGGACCGCCGCACGTCGCACTCTGCCCGGCGCCACCATTGTGAAGGCTTCGGTCGGGCCAATGGACAACAATGCCTACCTGGTGACGTGTTCACAGACGGGCAAAACACTACTGATCGATGCCGCCAATGACGCCGAAGTACTCATCGACCTGGTAAGACAGTACGCCCCCACGGTGTCACTGATTGTCACCAGCCACCAACACGGCGATCACTGGCAGGCGCTAGCCGCGGTAGCCGAGGCCACCGGCGCACCGACGGCAGCACACGAGATCGACGCCGAACCACTGCCGGTCACACCGGACCGTTTACTAGCCGACGGCGACACCGTCGAGATCGGCGCGCTGGTGTTCGCTGTCATCCACTTGCGCGGGCACACCCCCGGATCGATTGCACTGGCGCTCGATGGTCCTGCCACTGGCGGGGTTACCCAGTTATTCACTGGCGACTGCCTGTTCCCCGGCGGTCCTGGGCGGACAACAAATCCAGAGGAGTTCGACTCGCTCATGACCGGTCTGGAGACCCTGGTGTTCGACGTCTACGGCGACGACACCGTGGTTTATCCCGGCCACGGGGATGACACCACCCTGGGCGAGGAACGACCCCGGCTGGCGGAATGGCGCGAGCGCGGTTGGTAACTGCGGCTAGTTCAGCCCCTTGGTCGGCTTCACTGCCTAGGATTCCGGCGTGATCAAGGAATCTCGCACGAGTGGTGTCCACCAGCACGGCGATGCCGACTCCCTCAGTAACGGCACCGGCGAGGTGGGCGCGCCGGTGCCGAGCGATGTGCTGATACGAACCACAGCACTCGGTATCAATCCGGCAGACATCTACTTCCGGTCAACCCCATGGGAGGACATCGCGCAGTCACTTCCGAAGCGGATACCCCCTCCGGGGTCATTACGGGTCGTGGGTGCCGACTTCGCTGGAGTCATCGAATCCGTCGGCACCGAAGCGCGTGGCTGGTCGATCGGCGACGAGGTGTACGGCTCGGCATCAGCGATGGCCGCGACTGGGGTATCGAGGCGAGTACATCGTCGTCGATGCCCGGCTACTGGCACCCCTCTCGAAAACACTGAGTCCTGACCGAGCCGTCGCTTGGCCGATGGTCGGCATCACCGCGTGGGAATCGCTGTTCGAAGTCCTGCGGATTGGCACCGACGGAACGGGTTCCGGCGCTTCCCTGTCGGTCATCGGTGCCACCGGCGGAACAGGGTCGGCGGCAGTCCAGCTGGCGAAGACGATGGCGCGTTCGACTTCATCGTGTGCTGTTCATCGGCGGCGAACTACCTCGACACCATGTCGCAACTGACCGCCCCTTCGGCCATATCTGTGCGGTCATGGCCGACCTCGACCCGGTGCTATTCGTTCGCATCTCATCGACGAAGGTCGGCTCTCCGACCTCTCTGCCCAGCGGCTCAGCCCCATCAATGCCGACACCGTGCGTCGCGCCCACAAACTGGCCGAACAGGGCGGCCAAGGCAAAGTGACAATCTCGCAGTGGCCATAGAAACGACGGTCACCGGCGACCCCCCTGTTCCCCGGCGGCCCTGGGCGGACAACAAATGTGACGGAGTTCCAGTCGCTCATGGACGACCTGGAAAGCAGGGTGTTCGGGGTCTACGGCGACGACACCGTGGTCTATCCCGGTCATGGTGATGACACCACCCTTGGTGAAGAACGTCCCCGGCTCACGGAGTGGCGTGAGCAAGGCTGGTGACGATCTGCGTCCCCGCAGTACGTTGGACAGCATGAATGCTGATGTCAGTAACTTCCTCGAACGATTCACAGACTTCGGCAACGCACCCAATCCAGACAAGTACGAGAACCTCTTTGATCCCGCGGAAGGTACCGTGCTGCATCCTGGCATGACCGCTCCGTTACATCGTGACCAAGTCCGGGCTTACATGACCACCTACCTCGCAGGCGTGCCGGATTTTCGTTTCGACATCGCCGGTTGGGCTGAGCGCGACAGCACGGTTTTCGTCGAAGCCCGCAATAGCGGTCGGCCCGCCGGAGGGGAGGTTCTGGAGTGGGGCACGGTCTACTGCGTGACTTTGCGTGGAGCCCGTGTTCTACGTGGGCGCGCCTACGGCGACCGGGTGCCCCTGCTTGCCCAGCTGATGCCTGACCTGACGCTCGCCCAAGCCGCGGCACTCGGTGCACCCGCACCAGGCCTGGACGTCGGCAGCGACTAAAGCCAGATGCAGCGGACGACCTGGAAAGCAGGGTGTTCGGGGTCTACGGCGACGACGCGGTGGTCTACCCCGGCCACGGTGACGACACCACGCTGGGTAAAGAACGGCCTCGGCTGGCGGAATGCAGAGAGCGGTGCTGGTAGCACCCTACGGGACACGAAAATCAGGTTGAGGGCAAAAAATCCACATCGGGCAGGGTGTTGCCCATATCGACTTTCGATGTGCGCCGCGCCCGCGCCACTGATGCCCGGACGATCAGGTCTCTCGCCATCGTCAACGGCAACTAACGACCTGGACAAGACCATCGTCGCCGCCGCTTACTACGCACCAGAACCGTTTTCGAATGGGATGTGGAACCTGTACTTCCTCGCGACCGACCCTCTTGCACATGGCAGTGGCGCCGGGTCGGCGCTAATCCGAACGGTCGAAGGCGAATTGAAAGCCCGCGAAGAAACAGTCGCGAGAACCTTGATTGTGGACACGTCGTCGACGGACGACTACGCACAGGCCCGTTCCTTCTATCTCCGTCATGGATTCCTTGAAGAAGCTCGGATTCGGGACTTCTACGGCCCCGGCAATGACAAAGTCACTTTCTGGAAGTCACGCCGCGACTTCTGACGGGTCGTTTCAAAACGAACCCGATCACCGGCAACCCCCTGTTCCCCGGTGGAGTCGGGAAGACCTGGCAGCCTGGTGATTTCACGTCGCTACTGGACGGCGTCCAGACGAAGATCTTTGACCGCTTCGATGACGACACCGTTGTCTACCCCGGCCATGGTGATGACACCACGCTCGGCGCCGAGCGCCCGCATCTGGACGAGTGGCGGGCGCGGGGCTGGTAACTGCACCCGAACGTGCCGCCCTGGGCAGAGCTGAACCCACGCCCTAACTATCGAAACCAGACCACTGCGCGGCCAGATCGCCGATCCATGCGGGCACGTCGGCGGCCTGGTCAGGGGGTTCGGCGACCACGACGAGCTCGGTCACCCCACACCGAGCTAGCTCAGGTAGATCGCTAGGGGTTGCATCAGTCGGTGCAACCGCAATGGTGAATTGCTCCGGCGATCGGCCGTGCGCGTGACACTGACTGATCAACGCGGCAACCTTCTGCCCGATTTCTGCGACAGGTACGTTGAAGCCGTACCATCCGTCGCAGTACGACGACGCCCGAGCAAGCGCGGTTTCGCTGTTACCGCCCATGATGATCGGTATCCGCCGTGCCACTGGTTTGGGGTAAACACGAATCGAGTCAAATTGCACGAACTCACCCGCGAAAGAACTGATGTCGTCACGCCACAGTACCCGCATAGCGTCCACGTACTCCCTGGTCCGGCGTCCGCGTCCGCTAAACGGAACGCCCAGCGCGGCGAATTCTTCGGCTAACCAGCCGATTCCGATACCCATGGTGAATCGCCCGCTGGACAAGACATCAAGAGTCGCGGCGCGTTTGGCCGTAGTCACCGGATTGTGCTCAGGGAGCAGCAGAATACCGGTACTCAGCTCGATCTGGGACGTTGCCGCGGCCGCATACGTCAGGGTGAGCATTGGATCCAACCAATCAGCGATCGCGGGAACCGCGATCCGACCGTCTGCGGAATACGGATAGCGCGATGCGGGGGAATCGATCATCACCACGTGCTCACCTACCCACAGCCGGGCAAATACTGATCGCTCGGCCTCTGCTGCCACAGCACGAATGATCTCGGGTCTCGCGCCCGCACCGATCCCCAGTGCATGCAAGCCGAGCCGCACGTCTCAACCTTTCCTCAGATTGTCACTCAAGGCATCGAAGATACCTGTTCAGCGACGGGTTCAACGCAACGAGTAGCCGCCGTCGACATAAATTGTGTTGCCGGTCATGTAGGTATTGCTGAAAAGGCCAATGACCGCGGACGCGACTTCGGCTTCTGTCCCGGGGCGACCAACCAACGTTGTCCTGCGGGCGTGATCGAATGCCTGAGCGCGGATCTCCTGGGGCCGGTTGCCCCACAGGTTGCCGTCAATCGTGCCAGGCGCGATCGCATTCACTCGCACCGGGGACAGCTCAACCGCCAGGCCACGGGCCAGGCCCTCAATGGCAGCATTAGCTGCAACATAGGCCGCCGCCGGGCCAGCCGGCCTCACGCTCGCAGCCCCCGACATCAGCACAATGGCCGCCTCGGGCGAGAGTTTGCCCAAAGCAGCACGCACTACCCGAAACTGGCCCCAGAACTTCGACTCGAAAGGGGTCCGAGCATCGGCTTCAGACAAGTCTGATATCGCCCCAGTTACATAGGTTGCGGCCGTGGTCAACACCGCATCCACCTGATGCACCGGAGCCATGAAGTCAGCCACCGACTGCGGATCGCCGGTATCGATCACATGCCAGGTGGCACTCGGGCCGAGGGCTGTCGCGGCGTCGCTCAGCCGCTGCGCTGAGCGCCCACCCAGCACTACCGAGCCACCTCCGGCAATGTATTGGCGGGCCACTTCGAGGCCAATGCCGCTCCCCCCACCCACCAAAATTGCGGTTCGGTTGTGAAATGGAGCTGCCGAATTATTCATAGCTAGAACAGTAGGCACCACTTCATACAGGGCGCCACAAATTTCATTGCGCAACCTGCACTGTCAATATTGCGAAACCGACATTCGCCTATGGATTAACGGGCTGGTCGGAGTGTTCGGCATCCACCGAAACACTCTGAACACCCGAGTCGCCCACGCCGTGGAACTTCGCGTCGTCAACCTCGACGACTCCGACGAACGGCTGACGATTCAGCCAAGGGTCCACAGTGTCGTCTCAAGCCGTTGTGTGAGATGTACATAGCATGAGTCGGTGGCGTGCCGACGCCGGAGTTGAGCGGTGGTCGCGGCGATCTCGGGTCCTTCACTGCAGAGGTCGAACGAGTGCAGCTGTAGGTTGAAAACAGCAAGATCCTGCCAGATTTCAATTACTTCGTGAACATCGACAAGCCTCAATACGAGCACGTTGACATCAAGAACCACACTCATCGTGCGGAACCGAGATCGGCCCGGGCCTCGTTCACCAGTCCCACCGCGTCGGCTGGCGCTAGCCGACGGGAACGCTGCACCAGCCAATCAAGCGCGGCGCGAGCCTCGGAATGCCCAGCGCCGGCCCGCGCCACCGGCAGCGATCCTCGCAGTAACCCAGCTCAGGGCGTGGTGTGCACGATCAGCACGTCGATTTTGGCCCGGCGCGAGACATTAGCCGGCACCGATCCCAGTAGCCGCCCAGCAATAGTGCTCAGACCAACATTGCCGACCACCAGCAGATCGGCCTTGGCTTCCTCGGCGAGGCTTACTAAAGCATCAACCGGGGCGCCCTCAACAGCTCGCTCTTCAACGTTTTTAGCGCCGGCGGCATGCGCCCGTTCCCGGGCGCTGCGCAGGATGTCATAGATCGGACCCGCGCCTGACACTTTGTAGCTCTCCCCCTTGAGGATGTCGGCAGCTCGAGCGTCCTCGTGGGTAGGCAGATATGCCGTCGCGATAATCAGTGTCGAGTCGACCCCGGCGATGCTGGCGGCCCGGTCCACCGCCCGCAACGACGAATCTGAGCCGTCAGTTCCCACTACCACGGTCCGATAGCCGCTCATCTGCCCTCCCAAAAGTCGGTTGCTAGCATAGTGGCCTACAGCGCCGGCGTGGTATCAGGCGGGGCCTTACAGTGGCAAGCATCATGCGCGGCAAGCTAGTCGACTCAGTACTGATCGCCGGGCTGGCCACACTTATCAGCGGCGCCTGGTCCAGCAGACCTTCACTATGGTTCGACGAAGGCGCCACAATTTCAGCCGCAGCCAGCCGGTCTTTACCGCAGCTATGGCGGTTACTGAACCACATCGATACCGTGCACGGCTTGTATTACCTGCTGATGCACGGCTGGTTTAGGGTGTTTCCCCCGACAGAATTCTGGTCCCGCGCACCCAGCTGTTTAGCCGTCGGCGCTGCGGCTGGTGGCGTCGTTGTTTTCACCAAACAATTTTCCCGGCAGGTCTCGCCGCTTCGTGCCGAACGCGCCACAGCGGTGTGCGCCGGCATCCTCTTCGCCATACTGCCCCGCATCACCTGGGCGGGAATCGAAGCTCGCCCCTATGCTGCCGAAGCCGCAGCCGCAGTCTGGCTGACCGTGCTGTTGATCGCCGCGGTGCGACGCAACCGCTGGTGGCTATGGCTGCTGTATGCGTTGGTGTTGATGCTGTCACAGATGTTGAGCATCAACCTGGCGCTGTTGGTGCTGGTCTATGCAGCGATGCTGCCCATGCTGGCACCCACCAAGTCAGCTGCGCTGTGCTGGGCGGCCGCATCAACGGCCGGGCTTGGGCTGATGACGCCGTTCATCGTGTTCGCGCATCATCAGGTAGGGCAGGTCGGCTGGATCTCCGGACTCAAACGAAACCTTCTGCTCGACGTCGTGCATCGACAGTACTTCGATCACAGTGTTGCATTCGCCATTCTCTACGGCCTGGTATTGAGCATCGCGATCGGGATGCAGCTCACCGGACTGGCCAAATCCAGCGACAACTGCCGCCCCCTTGCGCTGGTCTGTCTAGCCTGGATCGGCATTCCCACGGGTGTGGTGCTGCTTTATTCGGCGATCATCGAGCCGATCTACTACCCGCGGTACCTGATCCTCACCACGCCGGGGATCGCCATCATGTTGGCCCTCTGCATTGTGCAGATCGGCCGCACGCCATGGCCCATCGCCACTATAGTGGTGCTCTTCGCCGCTGCCGCTTTCCCGAATTACCTCTTTACCCAACGCGGTCCGTATGCCAAAGAAGGCTGGGATTACAGCCAAGTCGCCGACCTGATCAGCGCCCACGCTGTACCCGGGGATTGTTTATTGGTCGACAACACCGTGTCTTGGCGGCCTGGGCCGATCCGAGCGCTGCTGGCAACGCGTCCGGCAGCCTTCGCGCCACTGGTCGATATTGAGCGTGGCTTTCGGGGGGCAGACGTTGGCGCTCTCTGGGACGGCCATGTGGCGGTGTGGCTGCGGACGGCCCAGATTAATCAGTGCACCACGGTGTGGACGATCACCAATCGAGATACCACGCTGCCCCGGCAGCAAAGCGGGCAAGCTCTACCACCGGGACCCGTTTTAGCCCGGACACCGGTTTATCGATTCCCCGCCCAGCTGGGATTCCGCATCGTCGAGCGATGGCAATTTCATTACGCGCAAGTCATTAAGTCGACCCGGTGACCAGATCATCCGATTAAAGGTGCTGGCGAGCAGCCCGGTAGGCAGCAACGCATCCCCCGGCGGACACCGCAATAAACACCGTGAATAGCCACCGGGCCTGCAGCACACTGTCGGCCGCCGTTGCATTCACCACCACTCCCGCCAGCCCAGCACCGAACGCCCCAGCAATCAGCTGCACCATATTGATCGCCGCAGCCGCCTCACCACCTTCGGCGGGGTCATCGACCTCGCTCATCGCCCACGCCGATAGGTGTGGCCATGCGGCACCAATACCCACGCCGAGGAGGAGCAAAGCTAACGCCCACAGCATGACGACACCGATTGACGCATTGTCGCGCTGAGTGGCCGCCGCCAAAACCAGGCCACCAACAGTCATGACCGGTGCGCCAGCAACCACTCGGCCGATAACCTTGCGGTTAGTCAGTGCCGCACTGGTGATCTCGCTCACCGTCCAACCGACCGCCAGCACCGCAGCAAGAAATCCCGCTTGCACGGGAGCCAGGTGCGCCAATCGTTGACCAAACAGCGGGGCGTAGGTGTCGACCATCGCGACCCCCATCAACGCTGCCATAGTCAGATAGATCCATTTCAATGGTCCGGCGCCAAACACACTAGGCGGTAAAACCGCTGCAGAAGTCCACCGATCAACCACCACAAACGCCCCAACCAGGCCCAAGCTAGCAACCAGCAGCCCCACCGTAACCAGCATGCTGCGGGGCAGCTGCGCGATACTGACCACCAGGACGGCGGCCCCCAGCAGCGGCATGGACCGCACCGGCACCTTCACGGTCGGCTGCGGACCACCGCGATCGACACCACCGGCGGGCAGCACGGACGGCACCAGTAGCACTACCGCGACGGCCAGCAAAGCCATCACCACGAAGGCCCACCGCCAGCTACCCCATTGCGCGAATACACCACCGATAGTCGGCCCGACCAGAGTGGCGATCCCCCACATCAGCGACACCAGCGCAGAGCCCCGAGTCCATAGCGACGCCGGCAGGGCAGCGTTGATCAACGCATAGCCCAGCCCCGCCAACAGACCCCCCGCCACCCCCTGCACAGCCCGGCCCGCTACCAGCACCAGCATGTTTGGCGCTACCGCACACACCAGGCTGCCAGCCGCCAGCAGAACAGAGCTGAATAGGTACGACGAACGCGCGCCAATACGTCGCAGCACCGCGTGCACCGTCGTCGCCGACATCACCGACCCCACCAAGTACAGGGTTATCACCCAGGCATAGAGGCGCTCACCACCGATATCCGCGACCACACTTGGCAACAAACTGACCGTCAGAAACTCATTAGTGGCGCACAGCAGCACACCGCTGGCCAGCAGGATCGATATGCCGAGATATCTGCGGCTCAGCAGAGCACGCCAGCTAGCGCTGGTACTTGGCGATGTGGTCACGATAAACCGGCAGCATCCATCGCCCGCAATTCCTTTTTCAGGTCGGCGATTTCGTCGCGGAACCGCGCGGCTAGCTCGAATTGCAGTTCCCGGGCGGCTGACATCATCTGCGCGGTGAGGTCTTTAATGAGGTCGGCCAGCTCGGCGCGCGGCATGGTAGTGGTGTCACGACCCTCGAACACGCCGGCACTGACGGCACGGCCAGGTTCGCCTTGCGCCCGCCGGCCGCGGGAAGCATTACGCCCGGACCCACCCACCGGAACAGCTTCGGCGTCTTCGGTATCAGCGGCTTCCCGATAGACCTGGTCCAGGATGTCGGCGATCTTTTTCCGCAACGGCTGGGGGTCAATGCCATGTTCGTGGTTATAGGCGACCTGCTTGGCGCGGCGTCGTTCGGTCTCCTCGATGGCTTCCTTCATCGAATCGGTGATGGTGTCGGCGTACAGATGCACCTCACCCTCGACATTTCGAGCCGCCCGACCAATGGTCTGGATCAAGCTGCGCGCTGAACGCAGAAAGCCTTCTTTATCGGCGTCCAAGATCGCCACCAGCGATACTTCCGGCAGGTCCAGTCCCTCGCGCAGTAAGTTGATGCCGACCAACACGTCGTAGTCGCCTAACCGCAGTTGACGGAGCAGTTCAACACGCCGCAGCGTGTCAACCTCCGAATGCAGGTAGCGCACTCGAATACCCATCTCCAGCAGATAGTCGGTGAGGTCTTCAGCCATTTTCTTGGTCAATGTCGTCACCAGCACCCGCTGATCAGCCTCGGCCCGGGCGCGAATCTCGCCGATCAAGTCATCAATCTGCCCCTTGGTGGGTTTGACCAGAACTTGGGGGTCAACCAGGCCGGTCGGCCGGATCACCTGCTCGACGAATTCGCCGCCAGATTGGCTGAGCTCGTAGGGGCCCGGGGTAGCTGATAGATACACCACCTGCCCAATCCGGTTCACGAATTCTTCCCAGGTCAGTGGCCGGTTGTCACACGCCGACGGCAACCGAAACCCGTATTCCACCAAGTTGCGTTTACGCGACATGTCACCCTCGTACATGCCCCCAATTTGGGGCACCGTGACATGCGATTCATCAATGACCAGCAGAAAATCTTC
>JAIENC010000213.1 GCA_019751635.1 Mycobacteriaceae bacterium | reverse complement strand
CCGGTCGTCGGGTTTTTAGCGGCAGTACTGGTATTAGCCCAGCTCTGCGCCGACGAGGGGCTTTTCACCTGGTGCGGAGCGTGGATGGCGCACGTGGCCCGAGGCCGGGCGGACCGGTTTCTGGTCGCGGTGTTTGCGGCGGCCTCGCTGGTCACCGCGGTGTTCAGCCTGGATGCCACCGTGGTGTTGTTGACGCCGGCGGTATTCGCCACCGCCACCCGACTGGCGGTGCGCGCACGGCCGCACGTGTACGCCTGCACGCATTTGTCGAACACCGGATCGCTGCTTTTGCCGGTATCGAACTTGACAAATCTGCTGGCCTTTTCAACCTGCGGATTGAGCTTTCTCCGGTTCGCCGAAGTCATGACGGCGCCATGGTTAGTAGCGATCGCGATCGAATTCGTGATGTTCCGCCGGTTTTTCGCAGCTGACCTGGCCCACCCCGCGGCCACGGCGCCGCAGGCCGATAAGCAGATCAGCCCCCCATGGTTCGCGCTCACGACCGTAACCGCCACCCTGGCCGGATTCGTGGCCACCTCCGCGGCCGGCATAGACCCGGCATGGGCGGCCGCAGCCGGGGCGCTGCTGCTGGCCATCCGCGCCACGCTGCACAAGCGCACCACCCTTGCTTCGGTCGTGCGTGCCGCTGACCTACCATTTCTCATCTTCGTGCTCGCACTGGTGGTCGTAGTGCGTGCAGTCATCGACAACGGTCTTGACACCGTTCTTGGTGGCTGGCTGCCGCACGCCGGTGGTCTGGCCGCAATGCTGGCGACCGCCGCGGTGGCGGCAGTGGCGGCGAACCTGGTCAACAACCTACCCGCGGTACTGATGCTCCTGCCGCTAAGCGCTGCCGGCGGACCCCCCGCCGTGCTAGCCGTGCTGATCGGGGTCAACATCGGCCCGAACCTCACCTATGCCGGCTCCCTGGCCACCATGCTGTGGCGACGGGTCCTACACCAGCACAACCATGCCCCAAAGCTCGGCGAGTTCACCATCCTGGGCGTGCTGACCGCACCGGCCGCGTTGGTAGGCGCTGTGGTGGCACTGTGGGCTTCAATGCGCCTGTTCGGAAGCTGATTGCAACGGCAACGCTCCGCACTGACCAGAGCGGGCCGCCCACCGCCGGCGCGCCCTGTACACCAACCTTCCCATCAACGAGATGGTCGCTGATCGCGCCCGCGAGGTTCAGGTGTTGATGGCCCGACAGAGCCAACACCGGGCGGCGGGCATCAATTTTTACCCCTGCCGTCCCGCTCCGGAATTTGCGCTAATCCACCGCCGGTTCCGGACCGAACTGAAAACGGCGGCCGGTGATAGAGATCGGAAGAATGCGGACATAATGCTGCTTCAACGTTGCGGTCCACGGTAACAACTGTGCTTGCTCGGCTTCGTCGATTTCTTCTTGAGTGCGGAGCATGCGAGCCATCCCCTTGACAATGACGCTCCAGCCTTCTGCCGCACTGTAGTCATCGGCCTCGAAAAGGACCTGATTGTTGATGGCGGCGCTGACCAATTTGGTACCCCCGGTAGTACGAAACAGCACCGTGCGACGTTGGACAACGAAGTTGATGGGAAAGATCTCAGGCTGGCCCTCGACGCTAGTGACAAGACGCCCCAACGCGGTGCTTGTCAGCAGATTCCAGCTTTCGCTGGCCGAAAGAATGGCTACGGGTTCAGCGGTTGTCATCTGGTTCATGATAGGACTGTGCCGACCGGCTTTGAATCATCGTTGGGCCTTGAAGTAAGTGACTTCCGGCCTCTAGCAGAACTCGATGGTGTGTCCAGGACCCAGGGATCGCACCCGGCCGTGGCACTCGATATCGATGGCCTTACTTTGTTCAGAATCTGAACTGATTCGCGCTTGGCGTCCGCTGACTTGCAGGTGTAGACGATGCCCGCGGTAGCGCAGCGAAAAAGATAGCTCGCCAAGCTCTTCGGGCCACAGTGGGTTCAACACAACTCGGTCGGCGCGAAATTCCAGACCGGTAAAACACCGTTGCAGCAAGTCAACGCTGCCGGCCATGGCCGCTAGATGAATGCCCTCAAAAGTGGTGCCACCTTGTATGTCGGCAATATCGGACAGCAGTACCCGGTGAAAATATTTCATCGCCTGGTCACGGCTGCCGCGAGCCAACACCCAGGAATGCACGATGGCACTCAGCGTGGATCCGTGTGAGGTACGGGATTGATAGTAGGCAATGGTTTTCGGGATCTGCTCGGGGGTGAATTGGTAGTCGAGCCGAGTAAATAACTCACGCAACTCATCGGCAGAAAGCAGGTAGAACAGCATCAGCACATCGGCCTGTTTGGATGCTTGGTAATGATTGATGTTGTCGTTCTCGGCCTCCAAGATCCGATCCAGCCGCTGAATGTTGCCGTAGCGTTGGCGATATCTCGGCCAATCCAGCTCGGCCAGTAGCTCATAGCCCTCGAATTGGCTGATCACACCTTGGTGAAAGGGCACGAACATGCGTCGGCTCACGTGCTCCCATAAGTCAAGTTCGCGGCGATCGACCCCGAGCCTGTTCAACAGATCAAGCCGATCCGATAGGGGCATTAATTCCAGTGCTTCCCGCGCGCGCATGATGACCCAGACCGCCATCACGTTGGTGTAAGCGTTGTTGTCGACGCCGTCGTAGTGCCGGCCCGGATAGCCCGAATGGAACTCATCGGGTCCAATGACCCCGCGGATCACGTAACGCTGCCGCGCGGTATCGAAACTGGCCAAGCTGACCCAGAAGCGCGCGATTTCGGTCAGCATCTCCGTTCCGTAGTCGATCAAGTAGTCGACATCGCCGCTCACCTGGTAGTACTGCCAGACGTTATAGGCCACGGCAATGCCAATGTGGTGGGCACGGGCACTGGGATCGGGATTCCACCGGCCTGAGCGCGGATTGAGGTGCAGTTGCGGGCTTTCTTCGCGACCGTCGCTACCGGACTGCCAGGGAAACATCGCACCGGCATAACCCGCTTCGATAGCAGCACGGCGGGCTTGCGGTAATCGTCGATAGCGATATTGCAGCAGGGCTCTGGTCACTGTCGGAAGATGAATGTTCAAGACGGGAAAGATGAATAACTCATCCCAGAAGATGTGCCCCCGGTAAGCCTCACCGTGTAAGCCACGCGCAGGGGCTCCGACATCGAGATCGGCGGTGTGCCGGGACAGGGTTTGCAGTAAATGCAGCACATGCAGACGCACGATCCGCAGCCCGTCGGGATTGTTGCCGATACGAAGGTTGAATCGTTCCCACAGCCGCTCCCATATTCGCGTGTGGTCACCTAGGAGTTGCGTGAACCGACCCAGGCGTCGCACCTGCTGTCTGGCTTCACCTGCGGGATCACAGATCGCCGGATCTCGACCAGTGACCACCGCGACGACCTTTTCCAGCGTGACTGAGTGTCCGGCGGCCACCTCGACGGCGAGATCATGACCAATGCGGTTCTCGTCCTGCCTAAGTCGGGATTTCGTGCGCACGGATACTTCATCGCGCCACAACGTGTGGCGTACCGCAATCGCAATCGCAATCGCGGATTGCACTGTGGCTGCTTCGACAAGCACTGCGTCACTGGATAGTTCGCACAATCGAGTAACCCTGAGGTGCTTGCTGGCTAGCTCGCGATAGCGTTCGACCAAGTGGTTTTCAATATCTGCATGTATGGCCGATCGAAATTCGAGTGTCCCGGACCAATCTTCGGCGGTCACCGTGGTTTCGAGTGCGGCCACATGCGGCAGATGCATGGCCACAAATCTGCGCTGAATCACCGCGGTGGTGCGCTCGGTGGTATCGCGGAATCGGAATTGGCGAGTCAGCACTGCCCGGCGCAGATCTAGGGTTTGCGAATAAGACAGCACCTCGACGTCATCGAGACACAACCATGGTCCGCCATCGATCCGAAACGTCACCGACATGCCATTGGGCAGATTGACCAGACTTTCGTGGGTAACAGCGCTGCCGGCGATCTGGTCGGTGAGCCGGTTGTAGATTCCGGCAGCGTAAGTACCCGGATAGTGCACATCACCCGCTATCGCCTCAGGTGCACAACCACGCGTGGCGAAATACCCATTTCCCACGGTGCATAACGCTTCACGTAGCGGTTCCTCACCAGGGTGGTAACCACCGAAAGTGATTGACCATGGGTTGCGGGATTCATCGTGTTCGACGGCGAGATCGTGGGCCAGCCGGGTGATGAATGCGCAGACCGCACTGGGACCATCAAGGGTGAACCGGGCACCCGATCGCCGGTCACGGTGCCGGCCATGAGTTACGGCGATCCCGATGCCGTCTTCTCGCACGGCAGCAAAGACATCGTGGTCAGTCAGATCGCCACCGATATATATCGGTAATACCGGTTCACCTTCGGCGATTCGGCGCGAGATCGCTTGCAGCGCAAAGTCAGCAGCGTGCGTAGCTCCATTACGGTGATAAGTACCATCGGGGGCTATCAACTCAGAACCGTGGTTTCCCGCGTACCAAATATTCGTTAACCCAACGCGCGCAATGAGATCGGCCAGTTCGCGCCCGCTCAGAACAACGACGGCACACTGCGTCGTCAACTGCTCAAGCGCAGCTGTGCCGCCATCGACCAGCCGCGCGGAAACCGGTTCTTCGGCATAGGTACACAACGCCGCGTCAAAGTCCACCATGACCAATATTTTTCGCGCTGCAACCACGGCAGCGATCTGCCCGTAGGACTGCAGCGCATCCGCCAGTGTTGACATCAGACGATCGTGCTGGGACACAGTGCTGTCCTCGTGGAGCGTACTGATCGTGGGTGCCATCAACGACGCGCGACCGCTAACAGCAATCGACGTTCTGCGGCAGCAACGGCTCGCCGAGTAGCTGCCACCGCGTCGGGATTGACCGACACCGAGGTAATCCCCCACTGAACCAGCTGCTCAACGAAAGCCGGGTTGGTTGAGGGCGCCTGACCGCACAACGAAGAGGTGATGCCGTGCTTGCCCGCTATCGTCACGATCCGCCTGATGGTGTCCAGCACAGCACCATCCGATTCGTCGAATAACTCGGCACAGATATCGGAATCGCGGTCGACGCCAAGCATCAGTTGCGTGAGGTCGTTGCTGCCAATGGATACCCCATCCACCCCAAGCCCGATGTACTCCGGCAGCCAATACACCACTGAGGGCACTTCAGCCATCACCCATCGATGCAGACCACGCTGAGAACCCAACCGACTCGTGTCGATCAAGGACAGGCAGGCCTCTAGTTCCCATCGCGTCCGCACGAACGGAATCATCAGGTGCACAGTGGGATATTGTTCGCGGACCCGCGCTAGCGCCTCGAGCTCTAGAGCGAATAAATCAGGTTCTTTGATGTACCGGTAGCACCCGCGGTAACCGATCATCGGATTGTGCTCAACTGGTTCGTAGGCTTGTCCACCTGCTAAGCCACGGAATTCGTTACTGCGAAAATCGGTGGCCCGGTAGATGACCGGTCGAGTGCCGAACGCCGACGCGATCTGACCGATCGAAACCACAAGAGCATCAATCAGATTCGCTTGCTCACCATGGGCGATCAGATCACGTGGATGCCTTCCGGAGAGCGCCTGAGTAAGGAGAAACTCCGCACGAAGCAAGCCGACCCCATCGACATCGTGCGCGGCGACAGCTACGGCGGTGTCCGGCATGGCCAGGTTGACATAAATTTTGGTACCGGTTGTTTCCGCGGTACTCACCGCAGGCACCCCCTGGCCGATCACCGAAACCGGCACCCTAGGGCCACGATTTCCCGCACTAACAATGCCTCGGCCGCCATCAACAGTAATCGGTTGGCCATCATGCAGGATTGTCGTTGCCTGACGGGCACCCACCACACACGGAACCCCGAGTTCGCGCGCCACAATAGCCGCGTGACATGTCATACCACCGGTCTCGGTTACTAACGCGGCCGCCCGACGAATAGTCGGCAGCCAGTCTGGATTGGTCATCGGGGCCACCAGAATCTCGTTGTCCAGCAACCGACCGCCTTCGCCCGGAGCTCGCAAGATTCGCGCCAGCCCGAACGCCGAGCCGGGCGCGGCAGCGAGGCCACGCACCACGACGCCGGAGTCCGAAGTCTCAGCAGCGTCGTCGTCCAATGTCGTAATAGGCCTGGCTTGAACTAACCAAATCTTTCCGTCGGCCATCGCCCATTCAATATCTTGCGGACAATGGTGGTGAGCTTCAACAGCAATCGCGAGTTCAGCGATACGCCGCAACGCAGCATCGTCAAGCACCCGGGCTTGGGCTTGCCCGGGATCTAAGTCGACAATGACGTCGTGGCCCGTAGGGCCACGTTCGATTTTGAATGTCTGGTAGCCGATCTTGGCTTCGAGCACTTCGCAGGTGTTTTTGTCGATGACATAGGTGTCTGGTTGAACTTTGCCGGAGACCACAACTTCGCCGAGCCCAATGGCAGCTTCCACAACCACATGGCCCCGTTCCCCCGTACTGGGGTCCGCGGTGAACGCCACCCCAGATCGCTCAGCGGCAATCATGATTTGGATTACTACGGCCATCGCCGGCTCAGTAACGATCCCCCGGCTCGCTCGGTAGGTAATCACCCGCGGACTAAACAACGATGCCCAGCATTGCGTGACGGCGTCGACAAGGTCGTCTTCGCCTTTGACGTTGGTCACCGTTCGGTTCATGCCGGCAAACGACGCACTGCGGCCATCTTCTCCGATGGCCGAAGAACGCACGGCCACAAAGCAATCCGAACCAAGCTTGCGGTAGTAATCGAGCAGTTGATCACGAACGTCGTTGCTTAAGCCGGCTTTGCTCACTAACTGCTGCATTCGTTGGCACAGTTCAGCCAGCCGAGCAGCATTGTCAACCTGAATCAGCGCTTCGCGATGCAGAGCGCGGAGTTCAGTGTCCACCCCTGCCGACTGCATCGAAGCCAGGAAGCTGTTGCCGAGCAAGACAAATCCCGGTGGAACGGGCAGACCGGCGGCTATCAGTTCACCCATGTTGGCACCCTTGCCGCCGGCCTCCTGCGCATCACTGATACGCAAAGTTGAGATGTCTGATGCATAGCTGGTCACGCAGGTTTTCTCGGACATGCATCACTCCTCGGGATAAGCGCGACACCACCGGGCCCGCTGATGAGCTGTGTTAGTCACGAACCACGATCACCGGAACCGTTGCCGACTGGGCAACCGTAGAGCTGACCGAGCCCAGGAGCATGCCAGTAAAGCCACCGCGGCCACGATTGCCGACTACCACCAGCTGAGCGTGTTCAGACTCCTTGACTAACCACTGGGCAGGCTTGTCACAGTGGAGTCGTCGCTCGACGTGCACGTCAGGATAGTGTTCTTGCCAACCAGCCAGACGTTCGGCCAGCACTTCACGCTCTTGCTCCTCACGTTCCCGCCAATCCATCCCCGCCAGCGGGAAGACACCGACGTCGCTCCAGACATGTAGGGCGGTGAGTGCAACACCGCGACGAGATGCTTCGTCAAAGGCCAGGGCCGTGGCCGCCTCTGCAGCGGGCGATCCGTCGACCCCGAGTAACACAGGCGCGTTGGACTGACCAGTCGCGCCCTCAGCGGGCCGGATGACAGCAACCGGGCAATGGGCATGATGGAGCAGACCGGTGGTGGCTGACCCCAACAACAGCCGACCCAACGCCCCCGCTCCCCGACTACCTACGACCACCATCCAGGCGTCTTTGGACGCGTGGATCAGCGCGGGAACAACACTGGAATACAGGATCTCGGTGTGAATCTCCGGTAATGCGGATTCGGCTAAGCCTGTGCTGAGCGTCTTGTGCGCCTGATCGATGACATACTGTGCCTGCTCGTTCTGCCACTCGGGTATATCGGCATACAGTTGACCAACCGGCCAGCCGACAATCACCGGAGAAACCGCGTGCACCAGGGTGATCGGTAGCTTGCGCATGATGGCTTCGCGGGCTCCCCACGCGATAGCGGCTTCAGCTGCCGGCGACCCATCGACGCAGATCAGCACTCCATACTTGGTTGTCTTTTCCGACATGTCAGCACTCCTTGGTAGAAAACCTCGTTCGCGACAGTTGACAGCATGGGTCATGCCATACGTCAGCCTGTCGCCACAGGCTATTGCCTAGTTTGCGTGACCCAACAGGGCCGTTAGGCCTCTGCACCCGGTCTTTGGTCTTCAGGCAGCCAACCCGTGGGCCTTGTTGCTTCGGGTAAAGCCGGTGGCTGTTTCGTAGGCTTGCGTTTCATGACCGAATCGCGGGCTATTGGGCTGACGGCTGCTGAAGTGCGGCAACGCATTACCGACGGTAAAACCAACAACGTCCCGAATCGGGTCACCCGCAGCGCAGCCAGCATCGTACGGACAAACGTATTCACCCGGATCAATGCGCTCCTGACCATCCTGCTGGCACTCGTGCTGGCGACCGGGTCACTGATCAATGGCCTGTTTGGGGTGCTGATCGTGGCTAACAGCGTGATCGGCATAGTGCAAGAGCTGCGGGCCAAACAGACCTTGGACCGGCTAGCGATTGTCGGCCAGGCTAAACCACTAGTGCGCCGGGCCTCGTCGACATCGGAGTTACTACCCAGCGACGTGGTGCTCGACGACATTATCGAGTTAGGCCCCGGCGATCAGATCATCGTCGACGGCTTAGTGGTTGAGAACTCTGGCCTCGAAGTCGATGAATCGCTGCTTACCGGCGAGGCCGACGCAGTCCGGAAGCGTGCCGGTGACCCGGTGATGTCCGGCAGCTTCGTTGTCGCCGGGACCGGTGCGTACCGGGCCACGAAGGTGGGGCGCGATGCCTATGCCGCGCAGCTCGCCGCCGAAGCCAGTAAGTTCACCTTGGTACGTTCGGAGCTGCGCACCGGAATCAACAAGATCCTGCAGTTTATTACCTATCTGATGATTCCCGCCGGGCTGCTGATCATCTATACCCAACTGTTCACCATCCACGTCGGTTGGCGACGATCGGTGTTGGCCATGGTGGGCGCGTTAGTGCCGATGGTTCCTGAAGGCCTGGTACTGATGACGTCTATCGCATTCGCGGTAGGCGTGGTGCGCTTAGGGCGGCGTCAGTGCCTGGTCCAAGAGCTTCCTGCGATCGAAGGGCTGGCTCGAGTCAACGTCGTGTGTGCGGACAAAACGGGCACGCTGACCGAGAACCGCATGCAGGTGGATCGCCTGGTGCTGCTGGATCCGGCGGCCGCCGTGGACGTAACCGATGTGCTGGCCTCGATAGCTGCCGACGATGCCCGCCCCAACACCAGCATCCAGGCCCTCTCCCAGACCTACGGCAATCCGCCGGGATGGACCCCCACCGCAACCGCGCCATTCAAGTCAGCTACCAAGTGGAGCGGAGTGTCCTACGGCGCACACGGTAACTGGATTCTTGGCGCACCGGACGTCTTGTTAGCTCGGTCATCAGTGGTCGCCGCACAGGCCGAGGCAGCCGGTGCACAGGGCCTGCGAGTGCTGCTACTGGGATGCACCGACCTGCCGGTCGACCATCCCGATGCACCAGGGCGCATCCTTCCCGTTGCGTTAATCATGCTAACTCAAAAAATTCGACCAGATGCCCGCAATACCTTGGATTACTTTGCTCAACAAGGTGTTTCAATCAAATTAATCTCAGGGGACAACGCTGTCTCAGTGGCCGCAGTGGCATCGACATTAGGCCTTGACCAAGAACCATTCGACGCCCGCAAGCTCCCCAACGACCCAGACGAGTTGGCTCAAACGGTCAAGGACTACAACGTTTTCGGGCGAGTTAGCCCCGATCAGAAACGGGTCATGGTGCAGGCCTTGAAATCTCGCGGTAACACCGTCGCGATGACCGGCGATGGCGTCAACGATGTGCTGGCCCTGAAAGACGCCGACATCGGTGTCGCCATGGGAGCGGGCAGTGCGGCCGCCCGCGCAGTTGCTCAGATTGTTTTGCTGGACAATAAATTCGCGACACTGCCTTACGTGGTGGGCGAAGGCCGACGCGTGATCGGCAACATTGAGCGAGTATCCAAGCTGTTTTTGACCAAGACCGTGTATTCGGCACTACTGGCGTTGTTCATCGGTGTGACTGGTCTGGTCGCAAAAGTTTTGGGTACCAAGTCGTTGATGTTTCCGTTCGAACCTATCCAGGTGACGATCGCCGCCTGGTTCACCATTGGGATTCCCGCATTCATCCTGTCGTTGGCGCCCAATAACGAACGCGCGCAACACGGTTTTGTTCGCCGGGTCATGGTCAGTGCGGTACCCAATGGCACCATAGCGGCCAGCGCAACCTTCGGGTGCTATGTGCTGGCCTCGCGGATGGTTGGGGTGACTCCAACCGAGATGACCCAAGCGTCGACGTCAGCTTTGATCACTCTGGTGATGATCGCGGTATGGGTGCTCGCGGTGATAGCCCGGCCCTACACCTGGCCACGCGTAGCGCTGGTGGTGTTGTCGGGCATGGCTTATGTTGCGATCTTTGCTATCCCGTGGGCGCAGCATAAGTTCAGTCTGAATCCGTCCAACGTTGCACTCACCGCCATCGCACTGACAATCGGCGCCGGGGGGGCTGCCCTTGTTGAGGCGCTGTGGTGGTTGCGGGGATCTCCGGATGAAGCGTCCACGCGCTGGTGGCGCTCAACTCCGGCGCAATGACGGCCCGGCCATTGGCCGCGCCAATCGGTAGACATCAAGCAACCGTGCCACATCACTAGGCGTGACGATGCCGATCACCTTGCCTTGATCAACGACCAGAGCGCGGCTATCCGGACCGACCGGCGTCATCCGTTGCAGCAACGCACTCAGTGGCTCTTGCGGCGCCGCGGTGGGCACCCGGGATAACGGCAAAGCAATCTCGCGCACACTGGTCGTGGTGCGCTGGTTGGGCGCAACTTCGCGTAGTTGCCGTAGCGTGATCAAGCCGATGATCGATCCGTCTTGGTCAGCAACGGGGTACGCCGAGTGACGGTCGCCGAGCACATAACATTGGATGAAATCCTCCACGGTGATCCATCCGGGAGCGGTATGTGGTTTGGCGGTCATGGCGTCGACAACACGAACCCCCGCAAAGATCTGTTGGCTGGTCGCTTGCGTTTCCTCATCGCGAGCGGCGGCGAAGATGAACCAGCCGATGAACACCAACCACACACCACCGACCAGGCCGCCAACCAGGAATTCGGCCAGCCCCAACATGATCAAGACCATGGCGACCACTCGTCCGGCGTGTGCTGCACCGACGGTGGCGCGGGTACTATCACCATGACGATGCCACAGGTAGGCACGTACTAGCCGACCACCATCCAATGGCGCACCCGGCAGCAAGTTGAACAAGCCCAGTACCAGGTTCACCGTGGCTAACCACCACGCAACGCTGGCCAGCATCGCCGCTGCCGGCAGAGTGCGCAAACCTATTGCCAGCCCACTAAATACCGCCGACAGGGCAAGACTGGCAGCAGGGCCAGCACATGCTATCCGGAAAGCCGATTGAGGCGTCTTGGCCTCGCCCTGGAGACTCGTCATACCGCCGAACAACCACAATGTCACGCCTGCGACACCTACCCCAACCCGGCGAGCTAACACCGCGTGGGCTAATTCATGGGCCAGCAACGACATCAACAACACCAGTGCCCCACACGCACCTGCCAACCAATAGGCCGGCTGCGAGTACCCCGCCACCGTACTAGGCAAGGTCGTTGCCAAGCTCCAGGTGAACAACCACAGAATCACGATCACGCTCCAGTGGATGCTCACGTCGAATCCGTAAATACGTCCTAGCGGAATGGTTTCTCGCACGTAAAAACCTCCCCAAAGATTGGGCACCGGGATCCACAATGAGCAATAGCTGATGGCTTCAAAGGCCGGCAAACATGCTCGTGCTGCCGATAGTAGGACAACTCCGGAGCGGCCAGTAGAGCCGTTTGGCCTTTGGCGCAGCACCAGGCGCATCCCGAAATCTCCCGTTTCGGCCACTCAGCCCTAAAAATCGCCGTAGGTCTGATTACTCGGCGACAGCTGACCGACCTAGCAGGTGCGCGGTTTGCCGGTGCAATCTGCCGAAGTTGTAGCAGGCGGCGCAGGCGCCTTCGGCGGACACCATGCACGTACCAATCGGTGTTTCCGGGGTGCATGCGGTGCCGAATACCTTGCATTGCCAAGGTTTAAGCACACCTTTGAGGACTTCACCGCATTGGCACGCTTTGGGGTCAGCGACACGAACCGCCGGCATATCGAACTTGAGTTCGGCATCAAATTCGGCGTAGTTTCGGTGGATTTTTAGTGCACTTTGGGAAATGAATCCCAGCCCACGCCACTCAAAATGCGGACGCAGCTCAAAGGTTTCAGCCATCAACTTCAGGGCTTGCCTATTGCCTTCGGGACGTACAACTCGGGTGTATTGGTTTTCTACGACACAACGTTTTTCGCGGATCTGTCGCAACAGCATGTGCACCGCGGCCAACACGTCCAGCGGCTCAAAACCGGCCACCACCATGGGTTTTCCGTATACATCGGAAACAAATCGGTATGGCCGCAGCCCTACCACGGTCGACACATGTCCGGGGCCGAGAAACCCATCAAGGCGTAAATCGGGAGATTCCAAGATGGCCTTAATAGGCGGAACAATGGTGACGTGATTACAGAACACGCTGAAATTACCCACGCCGAGTGACCGTGCTCGCACCACAGTGGCTGCGGTAGACGGTGCGGTGGTTTCGAAGCCGACGGCAAAAAAGACCACCTGACGATCGGGGTTATCAATGGCTAACTGCAGCGCGTCCAGTGGCGAGTACACGAATCGAACATCGGCACCACGTGCCCTGGCGACGCTGAGATTGTCGACCGAACCTGGTACCCGCATCATGTCCCCGAAAGTGGTGAAGATGATATTGGGTTGCTGCGCTAACCAGATGGCGTCGTCCACCCGGCCCATCGGGATGACACATACCGGGCAGCCCGGACCGTGGACCAGCTCAATCGATTCGGGCAACAAATACTCCAGACCGTGCCGGTAGATCGTATGCGTGTGCCCGCCACAGACTTCCATGAATGCGAACGCGTCATCGCCAGCCAGCTCGGCAATAGCGTTGAGCAGTGCCCGTGCCGCCGCCGGGTCGCGGAATTCATCAACAAATTTCATTGGCGAGTATTCTTCGTGCTCAAGTGATTTCGGGTGTCCTGGACGCTCGAATCTCGTCAAGGTAGTCGGCGCTTAATTTTTCTAGTTGAGCTAAGGTCAGCGCGGCTTCCCGCTCGTCGATCTTGGCCATAGCAAAACCGACATGCACCAGTACCCAGTCACCAACCGTGGGACTGTCGTCAGCGAGCAACCATATGCTCATGGTTCTGCGCACCCCATTGACATCGATCTTGGCCAATTGCGCCTCGGCGTCGACAATCTCCACAATTTGGCCGGGAATTCCCAGACACATCGTCGCCCCCTCTCCAGAGTGCTCAGCAAATTCGGGGTAGCGGGTCGCCGACCAGCGTGTCAACGATCCGGCTACCGCCCAGCGAAGTGCGCAGCGCAACAATGCCGGCCGGCCCCGGCACAATCTCACCTACCAGCGTGGCATCCGCTCCTTGCGGAACGGTGCGCATCGCCGCCACCGCCGCATCAGCTTGATCGGCGGCCACAATCGCGATGAACTTACCCTCATTGGCAACATACAGCGGATCGATGCCAAGCAGTTCGCAGGCGCCGCGCACCTGTGGTGGCACCGGAAGCATCGGCTCGTCCAGGATCAGCGCATACGGTGCACCGCTGACCAGCTCATTGCAGACCGTAGCGACTCCACCGCGGGTGGCGTCACGCATCCACCGGGTGGCCGGGGCGGCCTGCAGCAGTGCCTCGACCACCCCGTTAACCGGAGCGGTATCCGAGACGATGTCGGCATCAATCGCCAAATCTCCGCGCGCAAGCATGACCGCCATACCGTGTGCACCGATAGCGCCCGACACCAGCACTTTGTCGCCCGCACGTACCGCTTCAGCGGAGAATGCTCGACCGTCCGGGATCACCCCGACTCCGGTGGTACAGATGTAGAGGCCATCCGCAGCACCCTTGCCGACAACCTTAGTGTCACCAGCGACAATTCGGACTCCAGCACGGGCTGCCGCTTCGCCCATGTCGGCGACGATCTCCCGCAGTTCGGTGATGGGAAACCCATCTTCGATGACGAATGCGGCCGAGAGCCATTGTGGACAAGCTCCTGAGACCGCCAGATCGTTGACCGTGCCGTTAACGGCGAGATGACCGATAGAGCCGCCGGGAAAACGCAGTGGCCGAACAACGTAGGCGTCCGTGCCGAACGCCAGTCGTTGACCACCGGGCAAGGACAGCACTGCCGCATCCCCGAGTTGTTCGAGTTCTGCGTTGCGGAACGCTTCGATAAAGATCGCATCGACAAGTGCCGCCGAAGACTTTCCACCAGCGCCATGCGCGAGGGTAACAACGTCGTCGGTTAACCGTGGTCGGCGGCGACGGAACTCCTCGATCCGCTGCAACACACGCTGTTGACGTTGGGATGCGGTCCCGGCTAACAGAGTTTTGGGGGCTGCGCTCATCTACGCTCCGGCACCGGGCAGCGCACCGCGTAAGCCGCTTTGGACTACCGCCCATAGCCGATACCCCAGCATCGCGTGGCTTTCTTGAATGCGATGGACGCTTTGTGAGCGCACCGTAAAGCAATGATCGAGACCGGCGTCGGCCATCCGGCCGCCGCCGTGGCCGGAAAACCCGATCGTTAAGAGCCCGCGCCGGTTGGCCTCGGTGATCGCAAGGATCAGATCTGCTGAGCTACCGGAGGTGGATAACGCGATCGCGATATCGCGCTCGCGCGCATGGGCGATGAGCTGACGGGCGAAAATCAGCTCGAACCCGACGTCATTACCGAGGGCGGTTAGCACCGCAGCATCGGAAGAAAGCGACCACGCCGCGATCGGCCGCCCCCGCGCCGGATGGCTGAACAGCCCGGCTAAAGTCGCGGCATCGGTAGCGCTGCCGCCATTACCGAAGGTGAAAAGTCTTCCACCGCAACCGAATCGGTCCGCCATCTGGTTACCCGCCAAGGTCAACGCTTGCTCATATTCAACTAACGAATCATGTTGCAGAACAGCACTTTCCATGGATTTCTCGCGCGCAGACGCAGCAAGATCGTCCAGCAGGCTCTTGGCATCGGTTTCCCTGGACTCAAGAAATGGGTATAAGAAACTGGTGTTTTCCAAACCCTGTTCAGTCACCGGTCGGCCTCCACGGCTATAGCGTCCAGGCTCGCAATGGCCGCTCCGGCGTGCACCAATATCAGATCGTTAACCGCGACCTGATCGAGCATACTGACATCCACCCATTCCTCACCGTCGGCGCTACGGATTAACGCTAGGCCCATCGGCCCATCCGGCACCAGCACAATTTCGGCCAGGCGTCCCTCATCGCCGCACGTAACGCAGGAAGCGCCCGCCCCGTCGTCACCCCGATCGGTGAGCAGCCCGGGGTGTTCGAAACAGACCTGAGTTAACTCCCACAGCAGGTGATAAAGCAGCATGAAAGATCCGTTCGCCGGCACCATTGGGTCCAGTGAATCAATCCACAGCACATGGTTAGCGGCCCCCGGCACCGGCCGGGGGCCAGTGCCCACCCACAGCGTCAGCGCTCCCCATGCCGGCGCGCGCCGCATCGTGTCCACTACCGCGGACTCGTCCGCTGCGGCCACCGCCATGAGCACATCTCCGCGCCGACACGCCAACCGAGCTTGAGCGACCAGGTCGGGTCCAACCAACGCAACAGCCGGCAGAGCCCGCTTGCCCACAACTACTGGATGTACGAACTCCACCGCAACATGATGAGCGTGGGGTTCCCATTGCGGAGCTAAGACCCAGAGCGTGGCACCGTGGCGAAACCTGCGAGCAAGATCCAGCGCAGCGGTAGCGAGATCCGCCGACATGTTCATGTCCACCACACCCGCACCGGGTTGCCCGGTCATTGACATTGGCGAACACTCCTCCCGACTATCCCGCATTGCCCACCATGATCTGCCCCAGTGCAATACCACCGTCATTGGGCGGCACATACCGATGGGTCAGAACTTTAAAACCTTTGCTCTGCAAGTTTTTACGCGTAATTTGAAGCAACAACACATTCTGAAAAACTCCACCCGATAAGACAACCGTCGTTGCGCTCACAGCGACCCGTTCGGCGAGTTCGACGACCAGGCCGGCAATGGCGTGATGGAATCGAGCGCCAATCACCTGGGCTGATATCCCCGCACGCAGGTCGTCGATAATCGCCATGAGCAGCGGAGCCGGGTCGACGATAATCGGCGCTGAGCCGCCAACGCCGGTATCACCACCAACGTCGAACAGGTATTTCCTTGCGCCACAAGCCACGCCGCGAGACAAACCTTCTAGCTCGATAGCGGCCTGGGCTTCATAGGTGACCACTTGACGTACCCCGATGAGGGCGGAGACCGCGTCGAAGAGCCTGCCCATGCTTGAGGTAGGGACACACCCGACTCCCGTCTCGAACTGGTGCGCAAGCACGCGGCGTTCATCGGGCGGGCAGGCAGCCGTCGGCGCCAGATCGGTATCCCACCGCAGTCCTGCCGCCCACAGCTGCGCTAAGGCCATTCGGTAGGGCCGCCATACGCTGGTGTCGCCCCCAGCTAATGGCACATATTTCAACCGGGCCAGCCGCTGGTAGCCGTGGTAGTCGGCAAGCATGACCTCACCACCCCAGATCGCCCCATCAGATCCGTAACCAGTCCCGTCGAACACAAAACCCACAACTTTGTGCGCGTTGTCCAATCCGTGTTCGGCCATCACCGCGGCGACATGCGCATGGTGATGCTGCACCAGCCGAACCGGTCGATGCCCGCTATATCGATGCGCCCAGGTTGTTGAGTGGTATCGCGGGTTAGCGTCGGCGACCAAGATTTCCGGAGCAACCCCGGTCAACTCCTGCAGATGTTGTTGCACGGAGCCGAACACCGCCCAGGTGGCCAGGTCGTCCATATCCCCGATGTGCTGGCTCAACCACGCCAGCTTGCCGTCAGCAACAGCCAAGGTGCCCTTGAGATCGCCGCCAACCGCCAGACTCGGCGATACCGGAACCGGCAAGGCAACCGGCAGTGGTGCATATCCACGAGAACGCCGGATCGGCAGTTCAACTCCGTCGATCACCCGAACCACCGAGTCGTCACACGGCACCAGGATGGGCCGGTCATGCATGAGCCAGCCGTCGGCTAACCCGCAAAGCCGGTCCACCGCCATCTCGTCGGTATAGCAGATCGGTTCACCGCCACGATTTCCCGAGGTCATCACCAGCTTCTGCGGACTGGGGGCATCACCGGGCAACCCGAAGATCAAGAGATGCAGTGGCGTGTAGGCCAGCATGACCCCGAGATCAGGGATATGCGGAGCTACCGCCGCGGCAATCTGGGCGCCGGGCCGCCGCGGCATCAACACGATCGGGCGCCGCCAGCTGGCGAGCACCGGTACGCAGTCATCATCAACTATCGCGATCGTGGCCGCGGTGGCCGTATCAGGCACCATCACCGCAAAAGGCTTGTCGCCGCGGCACTTCCGGCGGCGTAACTCGCTGACCGCGCGCTCGTCGGTGGCGTCACATGCCAGGTGATAGCCGCCAATACCTTTGATCGCCAGCACTCCGCCGCTGCGGAGCAACTCACGCGCTGCCCATACACCCGCCGACCCATCAATAAACCGACCGCCGTGGTCTCGGTAGCGCAGCGTGGGGCCACAATTCGGGCAGCACACCGGTTGAGCATGAAATCTTCGGTTCGTGGAATCGGCGTATTCGTCCGCACAATCGGCGCACATTGCGAACCTAGCCATCGAGGTTCTTGCCCTGTCGTAGGGCAGTGCGGCAATAATGGTGAACCGCGGGCCACAGTCGGTACAGTTGATGAACGCGTGCCGATAGCGGCGGTTAGCTGGATCGCGATGCTCATCAACACATCTGGCGCAGATCGCCACATCTGGGCAGACCAATGTTGCGCTGCCCACTGCGCGGGCGGTATCACCAATCCGGAAGCCCACGTCATTGATTAGTGGAATATCTACTGCCGCAATGGATTCAATGACAGCTAGCGGTGGTTGCTGATCCAGTAGCTGGGTAAGAAACTGGCGTAAATCAGTGACGTCGCCTTCCACTTCGATGATCACACCGCAGTCGTCGTTGCGTACCGATCCCGATAGCCCCAGTGCAACCGCTCTGGAGTGGACGAAAGGCCGAAAACCCACCCCCTGCACCACGCCGCGCACGTCAACCCGCAACCGGCACCGGCCGGTCATGGACTAGCCTGAGCCGATTTCGTCAAGCGCTCGGCGCGGACTTGAAGCCAGCGGTACCACGCGTCGACCCCTTCGCCGGTGGTAGCCGACATCGCAATGATCTGCACCTCGGGGTTGATCGAGCGTGCGTATCGCTTACAGAGCTCAAGATCGGTATTAACATGCGGTAGCAGATCAATTTTGTTGATGACCACAAGCCCCGCGGCTGCGAACATATGCGGGTATTTCAGGGGTTTATCATCGCCTTCGGTGACCGAGATGATCACAACTTTGGCATGTTCACCGAGGTCGAAAAGTGCTGGGCAGACCAGGTTTCCGACGTTCTCGATGAACAGCATGGCGCGGGGGGCCGGGTTGAGTAGATCCAGTGCCCGCCGCACCATCTGCGCATCCAGATGACAGCCGGCGCCGGTGTTGACTTGAACCGCCTGTGCACCTGCGGCCCGAATACGTTCGGCATCAAGGTTTGTCTCCTGGTCACCTTCGATCACAGCAACCGGATGACGGGTACCCAGCGTGCGGATGGTCCGTTCTAGCAGGGTGGTTTTACCAGCCCCGGGTGAGCTAGTGATGTTGAGGGCAAGGATGTCGCGGCCAACCAACCAGCGGCGGTTCTGCTCGGCGAGTTGATCGTTTTTCGCCAAGACCTTTTGTTCCAACGAGAGGGTCGTGGTGGGCGGTATGGGGTCTTGACACATATTCAGCTCACTTCCATCGACACAATGCTGAGTTCTCGGCCGGCGAGCACCTCAACATTGGCACTCCCGCACGGGCAAAACGCAACGAGATCGGACGGCGCAAAGGTCCGCTCACAGGACAGGCAATACGCCGAGGCCGGCCGCATGTCGAGGTCCAATCTTGCGCCGTCAGCGACCGTTCCCTCAGTGGCCACGTCAAAGCAGAAGAGCATGGCATCGGGCAAGACCGCACACAATGCACCAATCTCGACACGCACACTGCGCACACGCCGACCAGCGGCGTGCTCACATACCGTCTCGACAAGGCTTCGGGTGATCGCCATCTCGTGCACGTTGATCCTTATCCGCGCAGACGTTTCTGGCCTTACCCCAGCCAGGTATGCGTTGGGATGCTTGGTCGAGCCTATTGTGGTCGATCAGTTCGGGATAAGCCAGCAGTATCTGGTCACGCTAGAAGCGATGAACGCCGCGACTCTGGGCCCATACGTGAAGCCGACCAGGACTATCGCATGCGCATTCCATGCGCATGTGATAGTTTGCGGCCATGCCGGTGGCGATTCAGATCAAAGATGTCCCCGAAGAAGTTCGCGACGCACTGGCAGCCCGCGCCGAGGCACGCGGCCAGTCCACTCAAACGTATCTGCGGTCACTGCTGGAACGGGAGTACCAGGTTCAACGTAATCGGCAACTCTTAGAAGCGTTGGCTGGTCATCGCAGCCTCACCATGACAGCCGAGGAAGTCACGGCCGTCATCCGCGCTGACCGCGACGGGTGACTTTCCTGCTGTGATTGTGGTGGACGCAGGCGTGCTGGTGATGGCGCTCACCAGCGGCGCTCCGCAAGGCGACGCGGCACGTGCAGCCCTGGCCAGCGACGACGGCTGGCTGGCACCAGCACACATGCCGGGCGAAGTGCTACGCACCTTGCACAAGGCCGTAGTAGGCAAGCAATTGGATCGCGAGGACGCCGAGGCTGCCGCCGACGCCGTCACCGCACTCGCCATCGAATACGTGCTTCCGGATGCACTGCTCCTGCGCATCGCCTGGGGCTGGCGGCACAACATTTCGATCTACGACGGCCTGTATGTCGCCGTCGCCGCTGAACGTGCCGCCGCCGTAATCACTGTTGACAGCCGCTTGGCCAGTACCGCTAATCGGCTAGGCATCCCCGTCACGGTCACCTTGCTCTAGCTTCGCCGAAAAGACGAGGGCAACCGACTTGCAGGGGCGGCCGACCTGGATCAAAAGTAGGGGTCAAAAAGCCGAACAGGCAGCATCTGTGCTGTACGGTGACGTATTGGTGTTATTCCGGTGAAGTCCAAGCCGGCGCCCCGACGGCTTAGTGGCTGCCCGTAATCACCAGCCATTGCTGCCCGGGACGAGAAACGGAAAGACTACGTGGACTTTGGAGCCCTACCTCCGGAGACCAACTCAGCCTTGATCTACCTCGGCCAGGGCCCGACACCCATGCTGGCCGCTGCGACAGCATGGAATGGCGTAGCCGACGAGTTGAACACGATGGCGTCTTCCTATGCATCGGTCATCAGTCGGTTAAGCAGTGAATACTGGTTGGGGCCCGCATCGTTGTCGATGGCCGCCGCAGCGCAACCGTTCATGGCCTGGTTGAGCTATATCGCCGAGTGCTCAGCGCTCGCGGCTGCGCAGGCCATGGCCTGCGCAGCCGCTTTTGAGACGGCATTAGCGATGATGGTGCCCCCCGCAGAGGTTGCGGCGAACAGAGCCCAACTCGCCGCGCTGATAGCAGCCGACGGCCTTGGCCAAAACGGACCGGCTATCGCCGCTACTGAGGCGCGTTACAGCGAGATGTGGGCCCAGGACGCTAGCACCATGTACAGCTATGCGGTCTCTTCGGCGATAGCCTGCCGACTCACCCCGCTGACTGCACCGTTAACGATAGCCAGTCCCGCGGGAACCGCGGCATCCGATTCCGCACTTCGCGCCAGCCTGAGCAGGCTGATCGCCAACGGCCCCGACGCAGTGATGAACCTGGCTTCTCCCAGCATGCTGGCGGCCCCAGCCACAGGGCCCGACGTGCTCAACCTGATCTCGGTTGTTGACCATGCCGAGATCCCGATGTACGACGTTTTTCATCACATGAGAGCCGTCGAGGCGGACTGGAC
>JAIENC010000028.1 GCA_019751635.1 Mycobacteriaceae bacterium | reverse complement strand
CACCCCGCAATAATTTCCATGAACCTGGATGCGCAACCAGGTGATCTCCCAGCGCTAACGACGAGCCGAGCACCGCGAACAGTCGAGCCCGCACCTGACGGTCGGCGAGTAGAGCTGCGTTGATCTCATCCCACCCGGCAGCTGGATTCTCGGTGAGCCGGATCATGGTGTGCAGCACAGCATCCGC
This sequence comes from Mycobacteriaceae bacterium, assembly GCA_019751635.1. Lineage (GTDB taxonomy): Bacteria > Actinomycetota > Actinomycetes > Mycobacteriales > Mycobacteriaceae > Mycobacterium. The sequence goes on along the minus strand of JAIENC010000028.1, from coordinate 20,715 downwards.
GTCAGGTGCCCGCGACAGCGACCACAGCAACGCGACGTGCTGATCGTCGTCAATATCCCAGCCCAGCCGGGAAAGATAGGACCCCGAGGGCGGGTCAACCAATCCGAGCCGACCAACACTAGGAAGCCTTGGGCGCTGAGTCGCGGGTTCGGTCACGATCCCGACCGTAGCGCACACACGCAAATCAGTTAGAGCGAAAGATAGGTCTTGAGTTCAAACGGTGTGACGTTGCTGCGGTAGTTCGCCCATTCCGTGCGCTTGTTGCGCAGAAAGAAATCAAAAACGTGCTCCCCTAGCGCTTCAGCAACCAGTTCGGAACTCTCCATCTCCTTGAGCGCACGGTCCAGACTGCTGGGCAGTTCGCGGTAGCCCATGGCGATCCGCTCTTCGGGCGTCAAATCCCACACATTGTCTTCTGCCTGTGGGCCCAGTGAGTAGTTTTTCTCGACACCACGCAGACCGGCGGCTAAAAGCACCGCAAAAGCCAGGTAGGGATTGCATGCCGAGTCGGGGCTGCGCACATCGACCCGCCGCGACGAAGTCTTATGCGGGCTGTACATCGGTACCCGCACCAAAGCTGAGCGGTTCGCCGCCCCCCATGATGCGGCAGTAGGGGCCTCACCACCCAGCACGAGCCGCTTATAGGAGTTGACCCACTGATTAGTGACCGCACTGATCTCACAGGCGTGTTCAAGAATGCCGGCAATGAACGACTTAGCCACATCGGACAGTTGCAGTGGATCGTCGGGGCTGTGGAAAGCGTTGACCTCGCCCTCAAACAGACTCATGTGGGTGTGCATCGCCGAGCCGGGATAGGCCCCGAAAGGCTTCGGCATAAACGATGCCCGAACGCCCTCTTCTAGTGCGACTTCTTTGATGACATAGCGGAAGGTCATCACGTTGTCAGCCATCGACAGCGCATCAGCGAAGCGCAGGTCGATCTCCTGCTGCCCCGGGGCACCCTCGTGATGGCTGAACTCCACCGAGATACCCATGGATTCCAGGGCCTCGATCGCATGCCGACGGAAGTTCGATGCAGAATCGTGCACTGCCTGGTCAAAATAGCCGGCGCTGTCCACCGGAATGGGGGTCGAGCCATCGTCAGGGCCGTGTTTGAGTAAGAAGAACTCAATCTCGGGATGCACGTAGCAGGAGAATCCTAGATCCTTGGCCTTCGCTAGTTGGCGCCGCAACACATGGCGGGGATCAGCCCAGGACGGCGAGCCGTCAGGCATGGTGATGTCGCAAAACATCCGCGCCGAATGATGGTGGCCTGAGGCGGTAGCCCAAGGCAGTACTTGAAAAGTCGACGGATCCGGATGCGCCACGGTATCGGACTCGGAGACCCGCGCAAAGCCTTCGATCGAGGAGCCGTCAAAGCCGATGCCCTCCTCAAAGGCGCCTTCAAGTTCGGCCGGGGCAATCGCAACCGACTTGAGGAAACCCAGCACATCGGTGAACCACAGCCTGACGAAACGAATGTCCCGTTCCTCTAGCGTGCGGAGTACGAATTCCTTTTGTCGATCCATAATTGGCAACAGTATGCACTTTCTGTTAATTCTGTGTTACGAGTTTTGGCCAAAATCTTGTGTTCCCGACAGCTCGCTAGCAGTGCAAACCATCTGGCGATACCACGCTATCAACCAGAAACCGCATGATCGCGGAATCCACACACTTGTCACCATCAAACACCACGGTGTGTTGGGTTCCGGTGTAGGTGATCAACGCTGCGCCCAGCTGCCGAGCCAGGTCCACACCGGCTTGATAGGGAGTGGCTGGGTCATGGGTCGTGGAGACAACGACAACCTTGCCTGGTTCTACCGGAGCCGCGGGGTGCGGTGTCGACGTCGCCGGTACCAGCCACAACGCACACAGATCACGCGGAGCTACCCCGGTGAATTGCCCATAACTCAGGAACGGCGCAACCTGACGTAGCCGCCGGTCAGCGTCTGCCCACACCGCGGAGTCGGTTGGTGACGGCGCATCAACGCAACGGATCGCATTGAACGCATCTTGGTCGTTGGAGTAATGCCCGCGGCGGTCACGACCGTTGTATTCATCGGCAAGTAGCAAGAGGTCATCGGCTTCGGTGCCGCGCTGTAGCCCGAGCAGGCCGCTAGTCAGGGACTTCCAGCGCTGGGGGGTGTACAGCGCGTTGACCGTACCGGTATTAGCGTCGGCGTAGCTCAAGCCACGAGGATCCGTTGTCCTGCCCGGTTGAGCAACAAGCGGATCGACCAGTTCGTGGTAACGGTTGACCCATTGGGTGGAGTCAGTACCTAGTGGGCAGCTCACCCAACGAGCACAGTCCGCGGCATAGTCGTTAAACGCGGTCTGAAATCCAGCCGTTTGGTTAATGTTTGCGTCGAGTGGGACAATGCTTGGATCAATGGCACCGTCAAGCACCATCGCCCGCACATGATCGCCGAATCGTTCAACGTAGGCGGTGCCCAGCTCAGTGCCGTAGCTGTAGCCGAGGTAGTTGATCTGTTCCTCACCCAAGGCTTGACGGATCAGGTCCATATCGCGTGCGGCCGAAGCGGTACCCGCGTTCTCCAGAAATCCCGCGCCGATCCGGTCCACGCAGCTCTGAGCTAGCTGACGATAGACCTGTTCGATGTGCGCTACCCCCGCGGGGCTGTAGTCGACCATCGGATCACGCCGATAGGCATCGAACTCCGCATCAGTGCGGCACCGCAACGCCGGCGCGGAATGCCCGACCCCTCTGGGGTCAAAGCCCACCAGGTCAAAGCTGCTGGCGAGCTGGGTACCCGCCAGCTCCGATCCCATGGCAGCCACCGTGTCGACTGCTGAAGCACCGGGTCCCCCTGGATTGACGAATAACGATCCCCGGTGAGGGCCGGTCGCGGGAATCCGGATCAGCGCAAGCCACGCTTGAGCACCACCTGGATTGGCATAATCGACCGGAACGGGCACTGCGGTGCATCGCGCAGCAGGGGGCGCACCGGCCTTACCCAGAAATCTGTCGCACGAACTCCATTGGACCCGTACCACGGTGTCGACCCCGGGGGCGGCACCGGCCGACGGGACAGCCAACGCACTCATCAACCCCAGCAACTCCAACGCCAGCAGCGTTGAGATCAACGGCCTCACTCGCCACATGGCTAGTCATCGTGGCACCGCTGCGACACGAAGCGGTAACCATTTCGGCGCAATTTCATGCGCGGAGAGGCACTTGGCGCGCTCGAATTAGCATCGGGCCCCAGGGCGCGGCGTCACACCGTTGACCAGATATTCGGTCACGTAATGATCAACACACATATTGCCTTGGAAAACAACCGTGTGCTGGGTGCCCTCGAAGGTCAGCAAGGCGCCACCGAGCTGTTTAGCTAGATCCACCCCAGCTTGGTACGGCGTCGCCGGATCATGCGTGGTAGACACCACCACTGTGGGCACCAGACCCGGCGCCGACACTACATGCGGCTGGGTGGTCGGCGGCACCGGCCAGAAAGCGCAGGTCCCCAATGGTGCGTCGCCAGTAAATTTCCCATAGCTCATGAACGGGGCGACTTCCCGCGAGCGACGATCTTCCTCGATGATCTTTGCCCGATCTTTAATCGGAGGCTGATCGACGCAATTAATCGCCACCCGAGCATCGCTTGCGTTGGTGTAGTGGCCATGCGAGTCACGCCGCATATACATATCGGCCAGCACCAGCAGGGTGTCTCCGTGACCATCGGCTAGCTCGGCCAAGCCCTCGGTGAGGTGACGCCACAAGGTCGGTGAATACAGCGCCATGATGGTACCCACAATGGCATCGCTATAGCTCAATCCGCGCGGATCATTCGTGTGCGCAGGCCGACTAACCATCGGGTTGTGCGGATCCACCAGAGGGTCCACCAGGCTGTGGTAGACATCTACTGCCTTGGCCGGATCAGTGCCTAATGGGCAGCTGGGATCGGTTGCACAATCGGTGGCGTAGTCGTTGAAGGCATCTTGAAAACCTTTGGCCTGACGCAGGTCCGCCTCGATCGGGTCAGCATTGGGGTCAACCGCACCGTCAAGGATCATCGCACGCACGTTCTTGGGATAGGCCTCAGCGTAGGCCGAACCGATCCGAGTGCCATACGAGTAACCCAGGTAGGTCAACTTAGCGTCGCCCAGCGCGGCGCGGATTGCCTCCAAATCGCGGGCAACATTGACCGTCCCCGCATTGGCCAGGAAATTCTTGCCCATCTTTTCGACACAACGGTGGACAAAATCCTTGGTCTCACGCTCAATCTTGGCCACGCCGGCCGGGCTGTAATCGACCTGCGGCTCAGCCCTCAATCGGTCATTATCGGCATCAGAGTTACACCAGATGGCGGGCCGTGATAGCGCCACTCCACGTGGATCGAACCCAACCAGGTCAAACCGCTCTCGAACGCCCGCCGGCAACGACTCGACGATACCCACCGCAGCCTCGATACCCGATTCGCCGGGCCCACCCGGGTTGATGATCAAGGAACCGATCTTGGCGCCGGTAGCCGGAAAACGGATCATCGCTAACGCCGCAACGTCGCGGTCAAGGTGGCGGTAGTCCACGGGCACAGCGATCTTGCCGCATTGCGCACCAGGCGGCAGCTGCACCGAGCTACCCCCCTTAACGTGGCACGGCCCCCACTGCAGTGGCTGCCCCAGCTTCGGACCAGCCAGCATCGCTCGCCCACGGACCACACGGACGCAGCTGGTGACGGTCAGCAGCATGGCGGTGATGACCGTCCAGATCACGATCGCGCGGGCAACTTTGTGACGTCGAGGCAGGCCCATGCCGACCTATGCTGCCATGGCCAAGGAAACGTTTCGGACTCAACCGCCGAGACACAAAGCGGCGCTGCACGGCTCGACCCCGCAGAGTAGCGTCCCTGCCATGTGGGGCACGGTGTTGGCGTTGGCGTTTGTGGCGACGGCAGACCCCTTACGCATCGGGATCGCTCTTTTCCTCTTTTCGCGATCCCGGCCTGCGCTGCATTTATTCGCACTCTGGCTCGGCGGACTAGCTCTTAGTCTGCTCGCGGGCCTAGCCGTGCTCTTCGCCCTCCGCGACCCCGCGCTGAGCGTCATGCGGGGCATAACACAGACCACCGCAAGCACCACCGCCGGGCAGATTCAGATTGCCATGGGTGCGCTCGCCATGCTTATCGCGGCATCCATTGTGATTGGTTTCCCGATGCCGCGGGCTCGCGCCACTCATGCGGATCGCGACCCCTCGTCGCGGCTGTTAGCCCGGGCGCACCAAGCATTGCAGGGCGGCGGCTCGCTGTGGGCGGCATTCTTTGTCGGGGTGGGACTCACCACCGACGTGCGATACCTTGCCGCGCTGGCCGCCATACTGGCCTCGGGAGCTGCCATCGGCACCCAGATCAGTGCAGCTACTGTCTATACCGTCATGACATTGGCGTTTGTCGAGATACCGCTGATCAGTCTGTTGGCGGCACCAGCCAAAACCCACGCAGCCATGCAGCAGCTCCATGCTTGGATTTACCGGCGCCGCCGCAGCTTAATAGCTATCGCGCTCACCGCGGTGGGCATCGCGCTGATGGCCACTGGGATATATCACCTCTGAGCCAGCCACTACCCACGACCTCGACGAACTGGTGTCAGACTCCGGTCCGTGGCACTACGGTGGGTCGGTTCTGCACCACATGCGCACCCGCACCACCACGCATCATGCCGCCCATGCCGGGCATACCGCCCGCACCCGCCCCCATCGGCATGGGCATCGGCATCGGCGACATACCACCGGCCATGGCAGCTTCCTCAGCGGCCATGGCCGCACCCGGCATGCCCGCACGCGCCATACCTGCCATCGCCCCGCTGGACATTCCCGCTTCCATGGCCCCCGGCCAGGTGGACGGCACCGACATCGCCCCCATCAACCGGGCCTGACCCATGCCGCCCGACAATGCGCCCAACCCAGAAGCGCCCAATCCCTTCGGAATAGCAGACGTATCGCCGACCAGTTTGGCGGCATCCACCGGTACTGCGGCCGCGGCCCCCGCAGCAGCCGCCCCCGCGCCGCTGCCCGTCGCACCCTGCATGGCCATGCTCAACAACATCTGCATCGGCGACATCGCATAACCAATCGGAGTCAGCAACAAACTCCCTGACTGCAACATCGGCGAGGCCGTGGTAAAGCCTGACGAGATCGCCGGCACGATCACCGCCGCCGAATCCGCCGCATCGGCGACCAACCCTGTTGCCGCTACCCCCAGCCCGGCCAGATCAACCGGAGGCAAGCTAAACGGCACTAACTGCGCCGCCGCCGACATCGCCCCAGCCTGATAACCCGACATCGCGCCCACATCCTGAGCCCACATCTCCCCGTAATCAAACTCAGTAGCCGCGATCGCCGGGGTGTTCAAACCCAAAATGTTGGTCGCAATCAACGTCAACAATTGTGTCCGGTTAGCCAGAACCGCCACGGGATGCACTGTCGCCGTCTGCGCTGCCTCAAAGGAGGTCGCTACCGCCCTGACCTGAGCCGCCGCCCCTGCGGCTTGAGCTGCCGCGGTAGCCAGCCACGACACATACGGCGCAGCTGCGCCGGCCATCGCCGCCGACGTCGGCCCGGACCACGCTCCCCCCGCTAACGTCGAGACCACCGAGCTAAAGGATGACGCCGCACCGCCCAAGTCCGCGGCCAGCCCATCCCACGCCGCCGCAGCCGCAAACAACGAACTTGCTCCGGCACCGCCATATATCAAGGCTGAATTGACCTCCGGCGGAAAAAACTCAAACTCAACCATTCGACAACCCCAACCACCCAGCCGCAGTAGCGGCGCCGGCAACCACAGATTAACTGCACGTACCACCCGAGACCGGCTTTTGGCCAAGCCTCACGGTCGGATCGTAAGGCACTTCACAGGGAAAATCCGGGTTTTCGTGATATGTCTTCCAGCAATCTCATTCGGCGGATAGTGATCTGGCCAAACACCAGTTCGTAGCGCCGATCGAGCCACCGTGGACCGGAAGCCAAAAACCGCTGTGGACTAACTGCCCTTCAGCCGCACTGCCAAATAATCGACGACGCTATCTATCCCGATTCGGCTCTGCGACATGGTGTCACGCTCACGCACGGTGACACAGTGGTCATCCAGCGAGTCGAAATCCACTGTCACACAAAACGGGGTGCCTACTTCGTCCTGACGCCGATACCGTCGCCCGATCGCGCCGGCATCATCGAACTCGATGTTCCAGTATTTCCGCAATTCAGCGGCCAAATCACGGGCTTTGGGGCTGAGGTCGGTGTGGCGAGACAGCGGCAGCACAGCCGCTTTCACCGGCGCCAACCGCGGATCCAACCGCAACACAGTGCGCTTCTCCAACACCCCCTTGGCGTTGGGTGCTTCGTCTTCGCAGTAGGCATCGACCAAAAAAGCCATGAAAGACCGGGTCAGACCAGCAGCCGGCTCAATCACGTAGGGCACGTACCGGGTACCCGTGGGCTGATCATAAAACGAGAGGTCGGCACCGGAGTGCTTGCTGTGCGTGGACAAATCGAAGTTGGTGCGGTTAGCCACCCCTTCAAGTTCTCCCCAGGGGTTGCCCACGAAGCCGAACTTGTACTCGACATCGACAGTGCGGTCAGAGTAATGCGACAACTTCTCCTTGGGATGCTCAAATAATCGCAAGTTATCGCGACGGATACCCAAGTCGACGTACCACTGCAACCGGGTATCGATCCAGTACTGGTGCCATTCCCGCGCGGTCGATGGCTCGACGAAGAACTCCATCTCCATCTGCTCGAACTCGCGGGTACGGAAGATGAAATTCCCTGGGGTGATTTCGTTGCGGAAGCTCTTACCCACCTGAGCGATCCCGAAAGGCGGCTTCTGGCGAGCCGTCGTCACCACATTGGCGAAGTTGACAAAAATTCCCTGCGCGGTCTCGGGACGCAGATAGTGCATCCCTTCCTCGGTCTCGATAGGACCCAAATATGTCTTGAGCATCATGTTGAACTCACGCGGTTCGGTCCATCGACCTGGCTCGCCGGTCTCCGGATCGCGTATATCAGCCAAACCGTTGAGCGGCGGATGCCCGTGCTTAGCCTCATAGGCTTCTATGAGGTGGTCGGCACGGTAACGCTTGTGCGTAATCAACGACTCCACCAGCGGATCGCTGAATACCTCAACATGGCCGGAAGCAACCCAGACCTCGCGCGGCAGAATGATCGATGAATCGAGGCCAACAACGTCATCACGGCCGGTAACCACCGAACGCCACCATTGCCGTTTGATGTTTTCCTTAAGCTCCACCCCCAACGGCCCGAAATCCCATGCCGATTTGGTACCGCCGTAGATCTCGCCGGATGGATAGACCAAGCCACGACGTTTGGCCAGGTTGACAATGGTGTCGATGACAGAGGCCACGGGCTGGTTCACTCTCCTGTCTAGGGTTCACATGGCTACGTGCGCTACCGCTATTCGGGGCTACCCACGAAGCACCCGTCATGGTAGCGATCGCCGACTTGCACTTTGACATGCGTCACCATGCATGTGACAGTGGAACCATTCGTCGACACGATTCCCAATCCAAGCACCGCGCGAAGGGGATCACTCCACCATGGTGACGTCCACCCCAACCCCAACAACCACCGACCACACGGCAAATTCCGACGTGGCCGCCGGCTACAACCATGGCGGCACCGATCCAGCCCGGCCGGCCGGGTGTTCGCCGCTACCGGCACCACCGCCACGGGAGATCCTCGATGCGGCTGGCGAACTACTGCGGGCCTTGGCCGCACCGGTCCGGATCGCCATCGTGCTGCAATTGCAGGCCTCGGTGCGCTGCGTACACGAACTTGTCGACGCGCTGGGCGTACCGCAACCGTTAGTGAGCCAGCATTTAAAAATTCTCAAGGCGGCCGGAGTCGTCACCGGGGAACGGTCGGGGCGCGAAGTGCTCTACCGGCTCGCCGATGACCACCTTGCGCATATTGTGGTCGACGCAGTCGCCCACGCGGGTGAAGAGCAATCGTGACGGGCAGTACCGCACGCTCCACCCGACAACGAGTCGCAATCTCGACATTGCTCGATACCCTCGACGAATTTTGCTCCGCCCAAGAATTGCACGACGAGCTGCGCCGCCGAGGCGAGAACATCGGCCTGACCACCGTCTACCGGACATTGCAATCGATGTCGGCAGCAGGATTAGTCGATACGCTGCGTATCGACACCGGCGAATCGGTGTACCGACGATGTTCGGAGCATCATCACCACCATCTGGTGTGTCGCAGCTGCGGCTCTACCGTCGAAGTAGGCGACCATGAGGTTGAGATATGGGCTGCCCGGGTAGCGGCCGAACATGGGTTCTCTGAGGTCAGCCACACCATTGAGATCTTCGGGACCTGCTCAAGCTGCCGGTCGTGACGCCGTCGCACAGACCACCACTAAGCAGGTGAAACCGCGCTGAAATGCGTATTCACGCGGTGATCTCCCGACGTATCTGGGCCCCCTTGTCCAGCACCATGAGGATCAACGTGCGTAACGCCTCGTCAGTCAGACCGGCACCAGGAAAGTTGTACCGCAGTAGCACGTCTGCCAGCTGGTCGGAGTTCTTCGTCGAGGATCCCCTCCCGTGCGGGCCGGGTTTTTCCCGCACGGTCAACGATCCCAACAACGTGTTATCTGCCTGTTCGGCTACCTGAGTACGAACCTTGTTGGTGAGCGGTAGATCCCATGCCAGCACCTGGGTGAGTGCCACAAGTTCAAGATCCTCGACAATGGTCACCACCCGCAGCGACGCGAACGTATTGTCGTGCCGCAGCGTCAACGCCCCATCAGGTTCTTCCTGGCCAGGAATCACGTCGCAAAGCACCGACACCAACCGTTCCCGCAGTGCAGTTGGCATCAGGCACTCCCGAACCGACGTTGCCGAGACGCGTATTCTTCGCAGGCCGCCCACAGGTCGCGGCGGTCATAGTCTGGCCATAGCTTGTCTTGAAAGATGTATTCGGCATATGCCGCCTGCCACAACATGAAATTGCTGGAGCGCTGCTCTCCGGAGGTCCGCAGGAAAAGATCCACATCGGGCGTGTCGGGTCGACACAGATGGCGCGCCACCGTCTCCTCAGTAATGCGATCCGGATTGAGGTGACCGGCGGCAGCTAACCGGGCAATTTCCTTTGTCGCTTCAGCAATTTCGCTGCGACCGCCGTAGTTGACACAATAGTTAATGGTGATCACATCATTACCCATCGTCAGATCCTCGGCGAGCTGAAGTTCCTTAATCACGCTGCGCCACAGGCGGGGTCGTGAACCGACCCAACGGATGTGAACACCTATGGTGTCCAGATTTTCGCGACGACGGCGGACCACGTCACGGTTGAAGCCCATCAAAAAACGTACTTCCTCGGCGGAACGCTTCCAATTTTCCGTAGAAAAAGCGTATAGGCTCAGCCATTTGATTCCGATTTCAATTGCACCGCAAGCGATATCAATCACCACCGCCTCACCCATCTTATGCCCCTCGGTGCGAGGCAACCCACGCAGCTCGGCCCAACGACCATTGCCATCCATCACAATCGCAACATGTTTGGGCAACCGAGTGGCCGGAATCCGCGGTGCGGCGGCCTTGGATGGGTGCTGCGGTGGCCGGCACGGTCCGCCATCTACCGATGGCGGCAGCTCCGGGAAGACAACCGGCCAGGTCGAGTTGTCGGGAAATGTCGGGTAATCCTGGGGGGCCGGTTCCAGCTGCGGAAAGTCGGGAGATCTCGACGATTTCAGCCCCCTCTGAGCCCTGCGCCCTGCGCTGACCCGATTCATCATCATGGGACACATCCTGCCCGATATCCGCGTTCCACCAGCGGCAACGTCCGCAACTGCCGCTCCAAATGCCATTGCAGATGCGCGGCTACCAATCCGCTGGCCTGGCTACGCTGCGCTTGCGGTGTAGCCTCGGCCGCCTCCCAATCACCGTCGCGCAGCGCACACAGGAAATCCAGCACACCCAGCGGCGGGATCGTCGCCCCTGCCGGGCGGCAGTACCCGCAGATGCTGCCCCCGGCCGCGACGTGAAACGCCCGATGCGGACCGGGCGTAGCGCACCGCGCACATTCAGTCAGCGCCGGCGCCCACCCAGCAATACTCATAGCGCGCAACAGATAAGCGTCTAGCACTAGCTCCCGTGACCGTTGCCCGTCCGCCACCGCGCGCAGCGCACTGACCGTAAGCTGGTGCAGCGCGGTAGCCGGCGCACCCTCCTCACCGGCAAGACGCTCAGCGGTTTCCAGAATCGCGCATGCGCAGGTGTAGCGGCCATAGTCGTTGACGATGTCGGCGGCAAACGCATCGACTGCGACTACCTGAGTGACAATGTCAAGGTTGCGACCGGGATGTAGCTGTACGTCGATATGGGCGAACGGCTCCAGCCGGGCACCGAACTTGCTTCGGGTACGGCGCACCCCCTTGGCTACCGCGCGGACCAGGCCATGGTCTCGGGTGAGCAGGGTGACAATCCGATCGGCCTCGCCGAGCTTGTGCTGTCGCAACACCACCGCTCGGTCCCGATATAGCCGCATGACGACTAGTTTGGCACCGCGATGCGCCAGCGCCGGAGCACGCGCCGATAATCGTCAGCGATGCCTCACATTGCTCTGAATAATTCTCGCTTTCCCACCCTTACCGACCTGCTCTACCAGCTGGCCAGCGGCGAGGTGACGGCCGTCGAGCTGGCTCGCCGGACCCTGCACGCCATCGATGCCAGTCAACCGAGATTAAACGCCTTCCGTGTGGTCCTTACCGAGTCAGCACTGGCCGGCGCCGCCCAAGCCGACCAGCGGCGGGCCGCCGGCGATGAGGCAGCGTTGCTGGGCATCCCAATCGCCGTCAAAGATGATGTCGACGTCGCGGGTGTACCCACAGCGTTTGGCACAGCGGGCTCGATCCGGCCGGCAACTCAAGACGCAGAAGTGGTTCGCCGGCTCAAAGCGGCCGGCGCGGTGATCGTCGGCAAAACGAACACCTGTGAGCTAGGCCAATGGCCTTTTACCAGCGGGCCGGCCTTCGGGCACACCCGCAACCCCTGGTCTCGCAAACACACACCGGGTGGATCTTCAGGTGGCAGCGCCGCCGCCGTAGCCGCAGGGTTGGTCACCGCTGCAATCGGATCCGATGGAGCCGGCAGCATCCGCATTCCCGCGGCCTGGACCCACTTGGTAGGGATTAAACCGCAGCGTGGGCGCATCTCTACGTGGCCGTTTCCGGAAGCTTTCAACGGCATCACCGTCAATGGCGTGCTAGCCCGCACCGTCGCCGATGCCGCAGTGGTGCTCGACGCGGTATCGGGCAATGTCGATGGCGATCTGCACCGACCGCCGCCCATGAAAGTAGCCGACTTTGTTGGCACCGCACCCGGTCCACTGACCATCGCGCTGTCCACGCGATTCCCCTACACCGGCTTTAGCGCCAAACTGCATCCCGAGATTCGAGTCGCTTGCGAGTCCGTCGGCGAACAGCTCGAGCTGCTCGGTCACCGGGTAATCCACGGCAACCCAGATTATGGGCTGCAATTGTCGTGGAACTTTCTCGCGCGATCCACCTCAGGCCTACTCGAGTGGGCAGAACGCTTGGGCAGCGACGTCCTCTTCGACAACCGCACCAGATCCAACCTCGCCCTGGGGCGAGTACTGTCAGAATCCGTGCTGCGTACCGCACGCGCTCAGGAAGTAACCGACCAGCAACGAGTGGGCTCGATCTTCGACATTGTGGACGTGGTACTGGCCCCAACCACCGCGGCGCCACCGCCGCTTCTGCATACCTTCGACAAGTTGGGGGGGCTAGCCACCGACCGGACCATGATCAAGGCATGCCCGGTGACCTGGCCATGGAATGTGTTGGGCTGGCCGTCGATCAACGTGCCTGCCGGCTTCACCACACAAGGACTGCCGATTGGTGTGCAGCTCATGGGACCAGCCAACAGCGAAGGCCTGCTGGTCTCGTTGGCCGCCGAGCTTGAAGGCGTCATCGGCTGGGCCAATAAACAACCTCAACAATACTGGTTAAGCTAAAACCCCAGTCTGCCAAGTTGTTTAGGATCTTGCTGCCAGTTTTTAGCGACCTTGACGCGTAAATCGAGATAGACCTTTGTCCCCAATAATTTCTCGATCTGACCGCGAGCAACGGTACCCACATCCCGCAGCCGAGCACCACCCTTACCGATGATGATGCCCTTCTGACTGGGCCGCTCCACATAAAGCAAGGCATACACATCGACAAGATCCGAACGCCCTTCGCGCGGGCTGACGTCATCAATCACCACCGCCAACGAATGCGGCAACTCATCGCGGACGCCATCCAACGCCGCCTCGCGGATCAACTCAGCCATCAACACCTCTTCGGGCTCGTCGGTCAGCTCACCGTCGGGGTAGTACGCCGGGCCCGGCGGCAAAGCCGCGGCCAATAGGTCGACCAATACCTCAACCTGTTCACCGGCAACCGCCGACACCGGAACAATCTCCCTGGCTTGAGTGAGTTCACTGGCCGCCATCAGCTGCGCCGCCAACCGATCCTTAGGCACTTTGTCGATCTTGGTGACGACAACAACAAGCGGCGTCTTGGGCGCAATCGTATGAATCTGGTTGACGATCCACCTATCTCCCGGGCCAATCGCCTCATCGGCGGGAATACACAACCCAATAACATCGACCTGGGCGTAGGTGTCACGGACTAGGTCATTGAGTCTCTTGCCAAGCAGTGTGCGAGGCCGATGCAGTCCCGGAGTGTCAACCACGATGATCTGAAAATCTTGCGCCCTGTGCACGATGCCACGGATTGTGTGCCGGGTAGTCTGCGGCCGTGTCGAAGTGATCGCTACTTTGGCACCGACTAGCGCATTCATCAGCGTCGATTTGCCGGTATTCGGCCGGCCAACGAAACATACGAAGCCGGAACGAAACTCACTCATGCGCTAGCCACTTCACCATCGGCAACCGCGCTCAACAACACGGTGCCGACCCGGACCCGGCCACGATGATCAGGACCGCCTTCGGCCCGCAAAAGCAGACCATGCGAGATCACCTCGGCGCCGGGCAGCGGCACCCGCCCTAGTTCTAACGCCAACAAACCGCCCACGGTGTCAACGTCGACTTCATCAAATTCTACGCCGTACAGCTCGCCCACATCCTCAATCGGAAGTCGTGCCGAGACACGAAATCGCTTGCCGCCCAAATCTTCCACTGGAGCAGTCTCCTCCTGGTCATACTCGTCAGCAATCTCACCGACAATCTCCTCCAGCACGTCTTCGATAGTTACTAGCCCAGCGATCGCCCCATACTCGTCGACCAATAACGCCATGTGATTGTGGCTACGCTGCATTTCACGCAGCAACGCATCCAACGGCTTAGAGTCCGGCACGAACACCGCCGGGCGCATCAGCTCCGCTACAGTGGCCTCACCACCACCACGGTTAGAGCAATATGTTTGTTGCACAAGATCTTTGAGGTAAATCACCCCAACGATGTCGTCGACGTTCTCACCAATCACCGGCACACGCGAATGCCCGCTACGCACAGCCAGGGTCATCGCCTGCGCGGCCGATTTATCGCTTTCGATCCAGATCATCTCAGTACGCGGCACCATCACCTCGCGGGCTGGGGTATCCCCAAGATCGAAGACGGACTCAATCATTCGACGCTCATCGGCGGCAACCACCCCCCGCTGCTGAGCCAGATCAACGACTTCACGCAACTCAATTTCGGAGGCAAAAGGCCCGTTGCGCAGACCACGGCCCGGAGTAAGCGCATTGCCTAAGATCACCAACAATCGGGTGATCGGCATCAACAGCCGCGAAATGATTTGCAGCGGAACTGTGGCCACCAAGGCGATCGAATATGCGTGCTGACGCCCAAGGGTCCGCGGACCCACCCCCATGAAGATGAAACTGGTCACCACCATAATCGCGGCAGCTGCGAACAACCCCCAGCTCATGCTGATATTACGACGCAGAAAAACCACCAGCAGCGCGGTCGCGGTGATCTCGCAGATAATCCTCAGCAACACCACTAAGTTGATATAGCTCGGGCGCTCGGCCATCAGTTTGGCCAACCGCCCCGCACCGGGACGCTGGTCACGAACCAATTCTTGTACCCGAGCCAGCGACACCGTATTGATGGCGGCATCAGCTGCCGCAAACAGCCCGCCCAAGCAAATCAACGCAATCGCGCCCAGCAAGGGGGCCAACCCGGTCAATTCTCGAAATACCTTGACTTATCCAGCAGCCGACGATCCCTCTCCAGCTGACGGTCCCGCTCGTAGCCTTCGACTTGATCTGCGATCCACTCCTCAAGTAGCTGCCGCTGCAAGTCGAACATCTCTTTTTCCTCGTCGGGCTCGGCATGGTCATAGCCGAGCAGGTGTAACACCCCATGAATGGTCAGCAATGCCAGTTCACGCCCCAGGCTGTGGCCAGCGGCCGCCGCCTGTTCAGCAGCAAACTCTGGACACAGCACAATATCGCCCAACATGGCCGGTCCGGGTTCCGGCGCGTCTGGACGGCCACCCGGTTCGAGCTCATCCATCGGGAAACTCATCACGTCAGTCGGTCCGGGCAGATCCATCCAGCGCAGATGCAGATCCGCCATCGCGGCGGTGTCTAAAAGCACCAGCGATAGTTCGGCACCCGGGTTGACATTCATCTTGGCGATGACAAACCGGGCGACACTGATCAGCTTCGTTTCCGAGACGTCAAACCCGGATTCGTTGGATATCTCAATACTCACCAGTCAACCTGCCTTTCCCGCCCCTCGCCTGGTGCCGCACGTCGTGCCGTTCGTAGGCCTCGACAATCTCCGAAACAAGCCGATGGCGGACCACGTCGGCACTGGTCAATTCGGCAAAGTGAATATCGTCAACGCCCGCTAAAATCTCGACCGCGGCACGCAGACCGGAGCGAGCACCGCCCGGCAGGTCGATCTGCGTGACATCGCCAGTAACCACGACCTTGGAGCCAAAGCCAAGTCGAGTGAGAAACATCTTCATCTGCTCGGCGGTGGTGTTCTGCGCCTCGTCAAGAATAATGAACGCGTCATTGAGAGTGCGTCCCCGCATGTACGCCAGTGGCGCCACCTCAATAACCCCAGCGGACATCAACTTCGGAATCAGCTCGGGGTCCATCATGTCGTAAAGCGCATCGTAGAGCGGTCGCAAGTAGGGATCGATTTTCTCACTGAGCGTGCCCGGAAGAAAGCCCAGGCGTTCACCCGCCTCCACCGCGGGCCGGGCCAAGATGATGCGGGTTACCTGTTTGGTCTGTAGCGCGTTGACCGCCTTGGCCATAGCCAGATAGGTCTTTCCGGTTCCTGCCGGGCCAATGCCAAAAACGATGGTGTTGGTATCGATGGCGTCTACATAGTGCTTCTGATTGAGCGTCTTGGGCCGAATGGTCTTGCCCCGACGGGACAAGATATCGAGGGTGAGCACTTCCGCCGGCGACTCCTTGCCCGCACCGACCAGCATTGCGACACTGTGTCGCACGACCTCGGGAGTCAAGGGTTGGCCACTGGCCACAATCGCCACCAACTCCGATATCACCCGCTCACCGAGCGCGACGTCGGCAGGGTCACCGGAAAGGGTGATGGCATTGCCCCGCACGTGCAGATCGGCAGCCAAAGCACGTTCGATGGCGCGCAAATTCTCATCAGCGGAACCCAATACGCCCACGATGAGGTCGGGCTGAACATCGATGCTACTGCGAACCTGAGCCAAGTCCAGGTCAGCGGCATTGGTCTCGCGGGGCGTCACGTGGTTTTTAATGCTGCTTTCTGCTGAGCCAGGATTTATTCAGATTCGCCTGGACCGTTTCAGTCTACCGCCGGGCATCACCCGAGGTCAGCGCAGAACGACAAGTTAGTCGCGTTCGATCGCAGCGCCCCTCATGCACGATCCCCCAGAATTTTGCATACACTTGACTACATGCGTTCAATATGATTACACTGGTTGCTGCATTCAATTGACTACAAGATACGGTGCGGCTTCGCTCGATGCGCGCCAAGCAAAAGTCAAATTCAGCGCAACACGAAAATAAACAGCAAGCCATTAATCAGACGTGGCAGAATTATTAAAAACTTTTTCAACCGTTCACTTATTGAAAATCTAGAATTTTCAATAATACGACACATCGCCAAATCGGCCGACCTTATTTCAATCAAAGAAGATGACCAATCCCAATTATTACTTCTTCCCGATTTCCTCCACCGAGAGTCGCACATCCTCCAACCCCTGGGCTAATTACCCCTTAGCACTACACGGCAAGGGAAATAACTCGAGTGATTTAGATGCCAAATTTCTCGATGAAAATTCTCCCATGAACTACATTCTCACCGTCACAACAACAATGGTAATAGCGTTCTCTATATTTTTCGCCGCAATCCCGTACTGTCAAAAGAACCCGAATGCGCACAAGGACAAGGACAAGGACGACAGTTCGCCGAATAGAGGAGATCAGTTCTTGGCCAGCCGCGATTTCTTGCAGGGAATTCATGATACTTTGCAGAGCTCCGTCACCAATCACGATCACGAATGGACCGGCGACGGCGCAACCTACCGTGCAACCCAGGGCATACTTATGAGTGAAATGACTAATCAGATGGCCAATATCGGGGATAGAGTACACGCAGTATTATCAACCCAGGCCGGACAGGTTGAAGACGGTAGGAGAAATCTCGAAAACGTTTTAAATGAGCTAAAGCTGGCAATGCCAATTTCCGAAGCTCTTTACTTTTCCGGCCCGGCCGGTCCGACCATTTCTTGGCATTTTCAACTAGCGACAGCTAATTCCGCAATTAGCGTTAGCAACGCGACCACAAGGGAAATGAATCTACATGCAGGGGAGAACGGGTGTCGGCTCAACACGATGACCGAAGAATACAACCGAATAACTACACGATTTTCCCCATGAGTGAATGGTGGCGTTTGCGCTCTTCATGATTTTCCAAGAGAACGTCTTTAACTGCTGCACTATATCAAGGCGCCGGCGTCCATCGTGGGGTAAGCACACCTAATGCACCGAGGGCAACCGCGGCGGCACTAGACGTTCGCAGCACTGCCGGTCCCAAACGCACGGGTACCGCCCCGGCTTCGGTCAACTCGGCGAGTTCATCGGGTGCGATACCCCCTTCCGGCCCAACCAGCAGCAGTATCGAGTTCGCGTGCGCGAGATCAATGTCGGCAAGCGGTACAGTTGCCGACTCATGCAATACCAACGTTATGGTCTCAGTCGACACCGCTGCACATACCCGCTGGCAGAGCGCCGAAGTGGACAGCACCCCGTCCACCGGCGGGATATGCGACCGACGCGATTGCCGGGCCGCCGAGCGCGCAACGGCTCGCCAGCGCCGCAATCCCTTGGTCGTCCGTTCACCGGTCCAATTAGCCATACAGCGCGCCGCCTGCCAGGCCACAAAGGCATCCGCACCGGCTTCAGTGGCCAGTTCGATAGCCAGTTCAGAGCGTTGCGCTTTAGGTAATGCCTGTACCACGGTCACTTCGGGAGATGGCGGTGTGCTGTGCCACCGTGTGAGTACCCGAGCACGCAGCCCGTCACGTCCAGCATGCTCCACCGTGCAGTGAGCGAGGCCACCTGCCCCGTCACCAAGGATCAGCTGCTCACCAGGACGGATCCGCCGCACTGTAGCGGCGTGAAATCCTTCGTCACCGTCCACCACAGCCAACGAGCCAACGGCAGGAATCTCATCGACATAGAACAACGTCGCCACCATCAGGCGGGCCCTGAGAAACCCGAAAAGACCACGCTAACGCCCGGTAAACGTCTCACGCAGCCGGCTGAACAATCCGCTGGTAGCGCCGTGCGTCGAACGAACTTCGGTGAGGTCACGGCTGCGATGCTCTTTGAGCTGGCGCAGCAGTTCGGTGTCACGGTGATCCAGCCGGGTGGGCACTACCACCTCCACGTGGACGTGCAGATCACCTCGGGTTCCGGCGCGAAGCCGTGGCATTCCGTGACCATGCAAAGTCAGCGCCGAGCCTGGCTGGGTTCCCGGTGGAATGGTGATCTCGGTGAGTCCATCGAGGATCGCATCCACCGACACGGTGGTACCCAGCGCCGCGTCAACCATCGGCACCGAAACGGTGCAATGGAGGTGGTCGCCATCGCGGACAAAAATATCGTGAGTTTGCTCGTGAACCTCGACATACAGGTCGCCCGCAGGGCCTCCCCCGGGGCCTACTTCACCTTGCGCGGCAAGGCGAACACGCATACCGTCGGCCACCCCGGCCGGGATCTTGACGCTGATCTCGCGGCGGGCTCGAACACGACCATCACCAGCACACTGATAGCACGGGTCGGGGATCACCTCACCCATCCCACGACAGGTGGGGCATGGCCGCGAGGTCATCACTTGTCCCAGCATCGAGCGTTGGATGGTTTGCACCTCGCCGCGACCATCGCAGGTGTCGCAACGCATCGGCGCGGAGGTCCCGTTGGTTCCCCTGCCCTGGCAACGATCACACAGCACTGCCGTGTCTACCGTGACTTGCTTGGTGACCCCGGTAGCACACTCCTCAAGATCCAACCGCATCCGCAGCAAAGAATCTGAGCCTGGCCTGACCCGCCCGACGGGTGCACGAGACGTCGCGGCCCCGCCAAAACCCCCGCCGAAAAAAGCCTCGAATACATCGCCCAAACCACCGAATCCGGAGAAGCCATTGCCACTGGCCGCACCTGCTAACGGATCACCACCCAGATCAACAATGCGCCGCTTCTCGGGATCACTCAGCACCTCATAGGCGGCACTGATTTCCTTGAATTGTGCCTGCGCTTGCTCATCGGGATTGACGTCGGGATGCAACTCACGTGCCAGTTTGCGGTAGGCGCGTTTGATCTCCGCGTCGCTGGCGTTTTTACTCACGCCAAGCAGACCGTAGTAGTCGCGTGCCACACTCGACCTTTCTCGATTGTCTTGGGCCGACCCGAAACGCCTGGTCGTCCTCTATACGTCTTGCTGTGGATACCCGATTATCGGGCACCCAACACGTCGCCGATATATAACGCAACCGCGGCAACGTTAGCGATAGTTCCCGGATAATCCATCCGAGTAGGCCCCACCACACCCATGCCGCCGTAAACAGTATCCGAGGTGCCATAGGCAGTTGACACCATCGACGTGCCGGCCATCTGTTCGACCTTGGTCTCGTGGCCGATACGCACTGTCACTTTTCCCGCTTCTTGCTGCGCCGCCAGGAGTCGTAGCACCACCACCTGCTCCTCGAGCGCCTCAAGAATGGACCGTAGCGACCCACCGAAATCAGCAACATTGCGAGTCAGATTCGCAGTGCCGCCCAGAAGCAACCGTTCCTCCCGGTGTTCCACCAACGATTCCACTAACACTGTCGCTGAGCGGCCGACCGCGTTGCTGAAGCTGTTAGACAGCCCACCAGATCCGACAAGTTCTCCAGCCAAATCGGCAACCGCGGTCGACGCGATGGCAAGCTTTTTCCCTACCAATGCCTGCCCCAGCATCTCACGCAGTTGGGAAACTTGGTAATCGTCAATCACATCACCGAGTTCGACGATGCGCTGGTCTACCCGGCCGGAGTCGGTGATGACGACCAGCAGTAGCCGCGCTGGATTCAAGGCGACCACTTCAAGATGACGCACAGTCGACGACGACAACATTGGGTACTGCACGATCGCTACTTGCCGGGTTAACTGCGCCAGCAGCCGCACCGCCCGACGCAGCACATCGTCTAAGTCGAA
>JAIENC010000299.1 GCA_019751635.1 Mycobacteriaceae bacterium | reverse complement strand
TAGCCGAGACAGTGCCGGACGGCGCCCAACATAACGTGTTGTGGTGGGCGCTGGCGCTCGGCGGTGACTTCGGCGGCAATCTCACGGCGGTAGGTGCCACCGCCAACATCGTGATGCTCGGCATCGCGCAACGCGCCGAAACCCCCATCTCGTTTTGGGAGTTCACCCGCAAAGGCATTGTCGTGACAGCAATCTCCATCGCGCTCTCTGCGATCTATTTGTGGCTGCGTTACTTCGTCCTGCGCTAAGCCACTGAGCTGCACCCGGCTCCGCCACACTGACGATCACCAGGAACGAGTCAGCAGCGCTATGCATTCGCTACGATGCGTCAGCGCAAACGCATCAAACACGCTGATCTTCTCAACGGCATAGCCGTGGCTGCGATACAAACCGATGTCACGGGCGAAAGCTGCTACCTCGCAGCCGATGTGCACAATCCGTGGGACTTCGGCGGCGGCCAGCAAGTCGATCACTTCTCGGCCAGCTCCTGAGCGTGGCGGATCCAACACGGCCACGTCAGCCGCGACATCTTGGGTGGCCAGTGCCCGCCGCACCGAATCGGTGATCACACGCGCCTGCGGCATGTCGACTAATGCTTGCCGGGCAGATCGTGATGCGGCTCGGGCGGTATCGATGGTCAGCACTCGGCCTGATGCTCCCACCGCATCGCCCAATGCTGCGGCGAAAACACCCACCCCGCCATACAGATCCCAAACGGTCATACCGGTACCGGGCTGCGCCCAGGCCAGCACGAGGTTGCTATAGGTTTGCGCAGCGGCAGGATGCGCCTGCCAGAAGGCTGTTGCAGGGACCCGCCAGCTGCGTCGACCCACTCGTCGCACTATCTGATAGTTGCCCTCCGCCACGGTGGTCACACTCCGCCGGCCTTGCCGCACCGTGTGCACCACATGCCGCTCACCATCATCATCGAGCACAACGTGCAGTTGGGCAGCCGGCGGCCAGGCAACCTCAGCTATCCCGCTCATCATGCCTGCAGGCAGCTGACCACAACGCAGGTCGGTGACAAGCTCTTCGCTGTGGTAGCGGTGAAAACCTGGGCGACCGTCAGATCCCACATCCAGCCGCACTCGAGTACGCCAGCCCGTAGCACCGGATATATCCGATACCCGAGGAAAAGACGTTGTCAGCGGT
Organism: Mycobacteriaceae bacterium; assembly: GCA_019751635.1. GTDB lineage: Bacteria > Actinomycetota > Actinomycetes > Mycobacteriales > Mycobacteriaceae > Mycobacterium. Next base: position 19,704 of record JAIENC010000299.1, on the reverse strand, counting down.
TCAACCACACCATGCCAAGGGTGGCCACCAAGCCGTGCCAGCTGATTGGCCACAACGTCAGCTTTGAGTGTGCGAGCCGCGTCCGGCCTAGCGAATGCCAAGTCACAACACCCAGCGCCATCTGCCCCGGCAATCGGGCACAAAGACGGTATGCGATCAGCCGAGGGCTCAATCACCTCAACAACCTCAGCGTGCCAGTACTGAGCCCGGTCGGCGGTGATACGGACCCGCACCCGCTCACCGGGCAAGGCGTAGCGCACGAACACCACTCGACCTTCATGGTGTGCCACACAGCTGCCACCGTTGGCCGGAGCTCCGGTGACCAGCGTCAGTTCCTGATCAGATTTTGAGGTCAATCGAAGATGCCTCGACGGGCATCGCCTGGGGCCACCCTCGGCTGCCATGCCTTGACTCGTTCTGACGAATTCAACTGCCAGGGAACAGAAGTCACCATCACCCCGCGCATGAACAAGAGTCGGCTTTTGAGCCGCAGTGCGCTCTGATTATGCAGCAAATGCTCCCACCAGCGGCCCACCACATACTCCGGAATAAACACTGTGACCACGGTACGTGGTGCTTCTTTGCTGAGTCTTTTCACATAGTCCAGCACTGGACGGGTGATCTCGCGGTACGGCGACGCGATGACCTTCAGCGGCACATCGATATCGCTGTGCTGCCACTTACGTACCAGCGCTCGGGTTTCTGCGTCGTCGACGTCCACCGTTACAGCCTCGAGCGTGTCAGGACGGGTCGCTTTCGCATAAGCCAGCGCCCGCAAAGTCGGCAGATGCAGCTTTGATACCAGCACCAACGCGTGATTGCGACTGGGCAGCACCACTTCATCATCTTGACCGGCGGCTTGCTCCTCTAATTCTTGATTAACGGCAGCGTAGTGCTTGTGGATGAGCTTCATCACGCTAAAGAGCAAGGTCATCGCAACAATAGCAATCCATGCCCCAGCAAGAAATTTTGTTACCAACACAATCAGCAAGACTGTGCCCGTGCACAGCAAGCCGATCGTGTTGACCGCTCGCGAACGCATCATCTGACGACGAACTTCAGGATCAACCTCGGTGCTCAGCAACCGGCTCCAGTGCCGGAGCATGCCGATCTGACTCAAGGTGAACGAGATGAACACACCGACGATATAGAGCTGAATCAGCGCGGTAAGTTCGGCGCGGAACACCACCGTGAACGCGATAGCCGCGGCCGCCAAAAACAAAATCCCATTGGAAAACGCCAACCGGTCCCCACGAGTATGGAGCTGGCGAGGCAAGTAACTATGCTGCGCCAAAACCGAACCCAGCACCGGGAATCCGTTAAACGCCGTGTTGGCGGCAAGCACCAAGATCAAAGCGGTCACAATGACAATCAACCAAAAACCGAGGTGAAAGCCACCAAAGATAGTTTCCGCCAACTGAGTCACCAAGGTCTTCTGGACATAGCCTGGCGGTGCCCCGAGCAGTTGCCTAGCCGGATCGTGGACAACCTGAACGCCGGTTTTTTGGGCCAACACGATGGTGCCAATCAATAAAGCCACTGAAATGATGCCCAGCATGAGCAGCGTTGTCGCAGCATTGCGGGACTTGGGTTTACAAAATGCGGGCACCCCATTGCTAATCGCCTCGACACCCGTGAGCGCCGCGCACCCGGATGAAAACGACCTCGCGATCAAAAACACCAAGGCAAAACCGGTGACATCGCCATATTCAGCATGCATATGAAAACTGGCCGATTCAGCATGCAAGGGATCCTCCAGCACATAAATCCGAAACAGACCCCAGCTCAACATGATGGCGATCCCGGCGATGAACGCGTATGTCGGGATCGCGAATGCCGCTCCAGACTCACGAATCCCTCGCAGGTTTATCGCCATCACCAACAGGATTCCACTGACGCAGAAGAGCACCTTGTGGTCAGCCACGAATGTGATCGCCGAGCCAATATTCGACATAGCCGATGCCATCGAAACGGTCACGGTAAGCACGTAATCCACCATCAGCGCACTGGCTACTACCAGGCCGGCGTTGCCCCCCAGATTGCTACTGACCACTTCATAGTCACCACCACCGGACGGGTAGGCGTGCACATTTTGCCGGTAGCTAGCCACCACCACCAGCATCAACGCAGCTACCGCCAAGCCAATCCAGGGTGCCAAGGAATACGCTGTCACACCGGCCACCGAGAGCATCAAGAAGATCTCTTCGGAGGCGTAAGACACCGACGACATCGCGTCAGAAGCAAACACCGGCAGCGCGATCCGTTTAGGCAACAGCGTGTGACTGAGCCGGTCACTGCGAAATGGCCGACCAATGACTAGCCGCCGCGCCACAGTTGAAAGTTTGACCACGACAGCCAAGAGTAAGCCCATGCCGGACCGGCGGTAGCGTTGCGGGGACGAGAGGACATACGTGCGAGTAGTTGTCATGGGGTGCGGACGGGTGGGATCGTCGGTGGCCGACGCGCTGTCGCGGATTGGCCACACCGTGTCGATCATCGACCGCGACGGCATCGCCTTCAACCGCCTGAGCCCAGAGTTTTCCGGTAAACGCGTGCTCGGGCAGGGATTCGACCGCGATGTGCTGGTCCAAGCTGGAATAAAAGAAGCAGATGCTTTTGCCGCGGTATCGTCCGGGGACAACTCCAACATCATCTCGGCACGACTAGCGCGGGAAATCTTTGGCGTACAGCGCGTGGTCGCCAGGATCTACGATGCTAAGCGCGCTGAAGTCTACGAACGGCTCGGCATCCCCACTATCGCAACGGTGCCATGGACCACCGATCGTCTCCTTAATGCGTTGACTCCGCAGACCGATACCGCTAAATGGCGAGACCCAACCGGCACCGTAGCCGTCACCGAAGTTGTCGTGCACGAAGATTGGGTGGGTCACCGGGCCACGGACTTAGAAGCCGCTACTGGGGCCCGGGTAGCATTTATGATTCGGTTTGGCACGGGCGTGCTGCCGGAGCCAAAGACAGTGATCCAGGCCGGCGATCAGGTGTATGTTGCAGCGCTATCCGGCCGCGCCGCCGAGGCGGTAGCTATCGCAGCGTTGCCGCCGAGTGAGGATCTTGGGTCGGGAGGCGGTAAATGAAAGTAGCGGTTGCCGGAGCCGGTGCAGTTGGCCGCTCCGTCGCCCGTGAGTTGATCGAGAACGGGCACAAGATCACGCTGATTGAACGCAACCCCGCCCATCTCGATCCCGAGGCCATTCCTGCTGCGCAGTGGAGCATGGGCGATGCCTGCGAGTTGAGCTTGCTGGAGTCGTTGCACCTTGAGGGTTTTGATGTGGTGGTTGCAGCTACCGGTGATGACAAGGTCAACGTGGTCTTGAGCTTGCTGGCTAAAACGGAGTTCGCAGTGCCTAGGGTGGTGGCTCGGGTGAACGATCCACGCAATGAATGGTTGTTCACCGATGCATGGGGCGTGGACGTATCGGTGTCTACCCCACGGATGCTGGCATCGTTGATCGAGGAGGCCGTTGGCGTCGGCGACCTTGTCCGGTTGATGGAGTTCCGCAAAGGTCAGGCCAATCTGGTTGAGATCACCCTGCCCGATAACACCCCGTGGGGAGGCAAACCGGTACGCAGGCTCCAGCTACCCCGAGACGCCGCGCTGGTCACCATCTTGCGTGGCCCTCGAGTCATCGTGCCTCAACCTGACGAGCCGCTGGAAGGTGGCGACGAGTTACTCTTCGTCGCTGTCACGGAGGCAGAAGAAGAGCTGCGGCAACTATTCCCGGCCGCACCATCTGAGGACTAGTCGTAGTTGGCCGCGATCTCTGCGTCAGCTCGGTCCAGCACCAGCCCACTGCCCCCAGCCATCGCCCGGTGAGCAGCCTTAATCGCCAGATAGGTCAGCACCGCTGCTACCGCGGTCAACGGCCAGCCCATCGCGATCCGGGCTACCCCCAATACGCCAATCTGATCGGTATCGTAAAGATGCCGTTGCACGACGAATCGGGCTATGAAAACCACCATCCACGCGAGCGTGGCTAAGTCGAAGGCATATACAGCTCGGCGCACGTCACGCCAACGACGGCCGTGACCACCAGCCCAGCTCCATAGGTACCCAACCATGGGCCGTCGAATGACAATAGAGAGCCCGAAAACTACCGCCCACAGCAGCGATGTCCAGATACCCAGCAGAAAGTAATCTTTGGACTTCCCCAAGGCGTAGGCGATCAGCGCACAGATCGCGACCCCCAGGAAACCTGATACTGCCGGCCGCGTGGACTGGCGCAGAATCAACCGCCACACCAGGATCAGTACAGCCACGCCTAAAGCGGATCCGATCGCCGGTAACAAGCCGAAGAGGTTAGACGTCAACACGAAAACTATGACCGGAAGCGAGGAGTAAATCACTCCCCAGACGCCACCGAACTGGGCCAGCAGCCGCTGGTAATACGTGCCTTCCCAGCCAAGCCCGGGTTTACCGTCGGGTGCTGGAGACGCGGCATGAGAGCTAGTCATTGCTGGATTTCGTAGTGCGGGTTGTACATCGCCTTAGTACCGTTGCCGAGCTTGCCTAACCGGCCATGGACCCGCAGGACCCGACCCGAATCAATGCCAGGAATCCGACGTTGCCCCAACCACACCAGGGCAACTGTGTCCGTACCATCAAATAATTCAGCGCGAACTCCGCCGGTGCAGCCCTGTGCGTTTGCTTCTACACTGCGTAGCGTGCCGACCATGGTGACTTCTTGGCCTGGTGCACAGTCAACCGCACGCTGTGCACCGGTGCCGATAGCTTCGTCAGACAATTCCTTGACGTCACGCTGTTCCAAATCCTCCGTTAACCGACGGGTGATCCGGCTCAAAAAACCTTCGGCCGCCACGGCCTCTCCTGACGCCTCAGCTTCGCTTCCGAAGCTCATCCAGCTATGGGTTCATTGCACGTACGCCAACACCGTAGACTCGTTGGCTTCAACATGCACGCGGATAGATGGGGTGTCGAACTACCCACAAATGCCAAACATTATCAGAATGTGACCACCACTTTACGCGGCGTGACGGCCGTACTGTTGCCGGGAACCGGATCCGACGATCACTACGTTCGGCAAGCATTCGCCGACCCATTGCAGCGGGTGGGCGCGACAGTGCTGGCACCACCACCCCAGCCAGCTGGCTTGATCAATGGCTATCTCACCGCCCTGGATGCTGCCGCACAGCAAGGCCCGATCGCTGTCGGCGGTATCTCGATCGGAGCCGCCGTTGCCGCTGCGTGGGCCATAACCCACCCAGAACAGGCAGTTGCCGTGCTCGCCGCGCTACCACCTTGGACTGGAGCGCCGGACGGCGCTCTTGCCGCTCAGGCAGCCCGCCATACCGCCTATCAACTACGTCACCAAGGCCTAGCGGCAACAACCGCGCACATGCGCGCGTCCAGCCCAGCCTGGCTCGCCGATCAGCTGGCCCGATCCTGGCTCGGTCAATGGCCTGAGCTTCCCGATGCCATGGAGGAAGCGGCGAGGTTCATTGCCCCCGGCCGCACCGAATTCATGCGGCTGAAGGCGCCATTAGGCGTAGCCGCAGCCAGCGATGATCCGCTTCATCCGCTGCAGATCGGCGTCGAATGGGCAACGGCGGCGCCCCATGCAGCAGTGCACACTGTCACGCTCGCCCAAATCGGCACCGACCCCGCCGCCCTGGGCGCCACCTGTTTGGCCGCCCTGATCGCCGCAGAAGGCCTTTAGTCGGCCGCAGTACCGCGCAACTGCTGCATAGCCGATCCAGCGGCATTACGCCGCGGAGCCGATTCCGAAGCACTCTGCACTAGGTCAACCTGCTCCCTCGGGACAGCTTGCTGTCCGTGAATAGCCTGCTCTTCCAATGCAGCCGCAGCTTCTTGAAGTTGCCGCGCCATCGGCTCAGGCAGTTGCACCGTTAACGGCGTACGGACCGGCAGGGGAATACTTCCACGACGAACTACCGTGTCCGCCAACGCTTCGCGTGCTTCTTGAGTCAGCGCATCGATGGTCTCATGCGGGCCATTGACCACGCACCGAATCATCCAGCGGTAGCCGTCGACACCAATAAACCGCACCACTCCCGAGGCGGTACCCACCACTTCACGGCCCCAAGGCCCGTCCTCGATCACAACGTGGACTTCCTCTGCGGACGAATCCTGGCGCAATGAATCAGCCAATTCAGCGGCTACCGCACGCCACAGGCCACCGGTCTTGGGTGCCGCATAGGCGGCGATAGTGAAACGACCGTGCGCAGTGACCACCCAGACGGCGTTAGGCACGCCCGCCTCGGTGAGTTCAACCTGAACCTGACCCGCAACCGGTGCGGGAATCAGCACTGACCCCAGATCGAGGCGGGCCAACTCCGCGACCGAAGGATCATCGAAGTCGTCGATATCAAAAGGGCCTGCCAACTCCTCGGCCGACCCGTGGGCTGCACCACCTCTCGAAGTCATCACAAACTCGCATGCCCACCCGAAGAACCGTGGCCACCATCGCCACGTGTGGTCTGCGCCAGTCCGACTTCGTCAAATGATGAAACCTCGACCAGGTCCGGTAATTCGACGCGCTGTACCAGTAGCTGAGCGATACGGTCACGGCGCCGCACGACAATCGGCACGCTGGGATCGAGATTAATCAGTGTGACCTTGATCTCGCCGCGATAACCCGCATCAATAGTGCCCGGGCTATTGACAATGGAAAGCCCTACTCGCGCGGCCAATCCCGAACGCGGGTGCACCAGACCCACCATTCCGACTGGGATGGCGACCGCGATTCCCGTCGGCACCAAAGCGCGTTGCCCGGGTGCCAGTTCGACGTCCACCGCACTGTAGAGATCAACGCCAGCATCGCCGGCGTGAACACGGTTGGGCATCGGGAGTGCGGGATCTAAACGAACCACGGCAAGACTGGTCGGCACGGGGGCACAGACTACCCTTGACCGGTGTCCGGTACACGCGTCACACCACACAGTGTGCGATATCGCGAGCGACTATGGGTGCCATGGTGGTGGTGGCCACTGGGCTTCGGGCTAGCTGCGATCGTCGCTCTTGATGTCAATCGAAGCGTTTCTCACGCACCCAAGTGGCTACCTTTTGCGGTGCTGTTCGCAGTAGCCGCCGGGGCATTGTTATGGCTCGGCAGAGTCGAAGTCCGAGTCGTCGGCCATGACAACGCAATCGAGTTATGGGTGGGAGAAGCACACGTGCCCACCACCGTCATTGCTCAATCTATGGAAATCCCACGCACAGCCAAATCCGCGGCGTTGGGACGACAACTCGATCCCGCCGCTTTCGTTGTGCATCGAGGATGGGTCGGCCCCATGGTGCTGCTCATCCTCGACGACCCGGACGATCCAACACCGTACTGGCTGATGAGTTGTCGTCACCCGAAGCGGGTGTTGTCGGCCTTACGAAGCTGAACAGGGCCAGCAAAGCTGCGCCCCCCCTAGGGAATCTCAGCCGCCTAGGCAGTGTCATTCCCCGTTACTCCCAACCACTCCGAGCCGCCTAGCCAGCTAGGGCTAGGCAGCACAATCGGTGCAGATCATCACACCATTGTTTTCGCTAGCCAACCTGCTTCGGTGTTGCACCAAAAAACAGCTTGAGCAGGTGAACTCGTCAGCTTGCTTGGGAATAACGCGAACCGATAGCTCTTCGCCAGATAAGTCCGCGCCAGGCAGTTCGAAAGATTCAGCGGATTCCGATTCATCCACGTCGACCACAGCCGACGCGGCCTCGTTCCGCCGTGCTTTGAGCTCCTCTAACGAATCCTCAGAAACGTCATCGGCTTCTGTACGCCGAGGTGCATCGTAGTCGGTAGGCATTGTCGGTTTCCTCACATCTCCTCTCGTGATCCTCGTATGGGCTTTCTCGTGACCCACGTTTGTACCAGCGTCGAACGCATCCACCAAACGATTCGTGCCCACAACTTGTTTCATTTTAGTGTGATTTACATCACATTGATGTCTTCATTGCCTCACCATCAACCACAAAGACCGTCCCATCAGTGCGTTCGACGGGCGACTAGAGTACCCATGTGGTCGCACACATCACCGAGGGAACCGCTTTCGACAAGCATGGTCGGCCCTTCCGGCGGCGCAACCCCCGTCCCGCGATCGTCGTTCTGGCGTTCTTAGCAGTGGTGACTGGCGCAGTCTGGACGATGGCGCTGACCCAACCAGCCGACATTCATCAGGCCACGGTGTGTAACCCACCTCCGCAGCACACAGATCAGCCACAGAACCGGCTCGGTGCACAAGTGTCACCGAGCGAGATGACGGACGTGGTACCCACTCGACTCAACGAAGCCATGGTGCACGTTCTCAACGCCAGCGGCCGAAGTGGTCAAGCGACCGACGTCGCCACTGCGCTCAAAGATCTCGGGTTTGCTCAACCAACGGCAGCTAACGACCCGGTCTACGCCACCACCCGACTCATATGCCAAGGCCAGATTCGCTTCGGCACAGCCGGACAAGGCGCCGCGGCAGCCGTATGGCTAGTGGCGCCATGCACCGAACTTTTTCACGACAACCGAGCCGATGACTCTGTCGATCTTGTCCTTGGCACCGAGTTCACCGCGCTAGCCCACAGCGACGACATCGATGCCGTGTTAGCTGGATTACGCCCTGATGCTACCGAACCGGCAGATCTGGCTTTGCTATCGAAAATTCACACGAACCGCTGCTGAGCACCACCGGTTTTCCACCGTTGGCATCGTCGACCAGGTTCAGACACGGATTGGCTCTAGGCCGTTGAACCGCTTCAGCACCGATAAAAATTCGTCAGCAATCCCCGGCGCAGCGGCAACCACCAGACCAGCACCACCAGCCGAATCATCCACTGCGGGCAGCAGCACTTGCGCCCCTGCCTCGGCTGCGATCAATGCGCCTGCGGCGCAATCCCAGATCTGCAGCCCATGCTCGTAATATGCATCCAGCTGGCCGGCCGCAACCATGCATAAATCCAATGCGGCAGAGCCGATGCGCCGCACATCACGAACCACCGGCAGCATCTGGGCTAAAAGCCCGGCCTGAACGGCGCGGCGTCGCATGCAATACCCAAAACCTGTACCCAACAACGCCATCGACAAATCGGTGACAGCGCTGCAGCGCAGGTCAAGTGTTCCCGTCTCATCAATGAGGTGCGCACCAAGACCAACACCGGCGGAATACACCCGACCCGCAACTACATCGGCGACTGCACCAGCCACCGACACACCATCAATCTGCGCTGCGACCGATACCGCGTAAGCGGGAATGCCGTAGACGAAATTCACCGTCCCGTCGATGGGATCAAGCACCCAGGTGACTGCCCCCGATGGCCGAGCCGCCCCATCGGCAACTCCGCCACCTTCCTCACCAAGGATCGGATCACCCGCTCGTAATTCAGCCAATCGATCGCGCATAAGGCGTTCGGCCTCGGTATCGACCACGGTCACCGGATCCGTCGGAGTGCTCTTAGCACGAACCATCGCAGCTGGTCTAACAGTGCCATTGCCGCTAAAGACCTCAGCACGGCGCCGTCGCACAAAAGCAGCCGCCTCCGCAGCAAGCATTTCTGCTACCGAACGCAACTGCGCGGGCCCATGGTCAGCGGTGATCACCGGTCTATCATCGCAGCACAGTTCGCGGTAGCACCCGACTCGCCATCGGGCATACCGAACGTCCAATCTCGCCGAGGAGATTCCGATGACCAGAACCGACTCCACCACTACGCCGGGAATCGGCCCCCTGATCGGTACGCATCCACGCATGTCGCCACAGAGCGCGTTGGGCATCGACGTCGGCGGCAGCGGCATCAAAGGCGGAATCGTCGACCTCAAGACCGGGCAATTAATCGGGGACCGCGGCAAATTATTCACTCCGCAACCAGCCACTCCGTCGGCAGTCGCGCAACACATCGCCGCCTTGGTCAACAAATTCGAGTGGACTGGGCCACTCGGAGTGACCTATCCCGGAGTCGTCACCCACGGCATCGCTCAAACCGCGGCTAACGTAGATAAATCGTGGATCGGCACCGATATACAGGCGATCATCAGCGCCGAGCTGAACGGCCAGCAAGTCACCATTCTCAATGACGCCGACGCCGCCGGCCTCGCCGAGGAACGGTACGGAGCCGGCAGAAACCGTGATGGAGTTATCGTGCTACTCACGTTCGGAACAGGCATTGGGTCCGCGGTCATCCATTGCGGAAAACTGCTCCCCAACACCGAACTCGGCCATCTGGAGGTCGACGGCAGAGACGCCGAGCATTGGGCGGCGTCATCTGTCAAAGAAAAACACGACTGGAGCTATAAGCGCTGGGCGAAAGAGGTGACCAAGGTTCTGGTCGCGATTGAGAATGCGATCTGGCCTGACCTGTTCATCGCCGGCGGCGGTATCAGCCGCAAGGCCGATAAATGGCTACCCCTACTGCAGAACCGCACACCGGTGGTAGCTGCGGCCTTACAAAACACCGCCGGGATAGTCGGAGCAGCGATGGCCGCAACCACTGATGTCGAACACTAAATTGTGGAATTTGCCGGCTCCGCCAACGACCAGCGCCACGTTACAATAGTCAGTGGCGTCCGCCCAACCGATACAACGGCTAGTATCCATGGCCGATATCAACTCCGACATTCGACATAAACAGACACGTTCGAGTACGCATGCGCCGCAGTACCGGAAGTGACCCCAAACGAAGGGATGTAGGTGGCAGCGACCAAAGCAAGCCCGGCAACAAGTAAGCCGGTGAAACGCACTGCCGCCAAGTCTCCCAGCAAGGATGACGCCAAGCAGTCAGCGGAACAGGCGAACCCCGAAACCGCCAAAAAGGGTCGCACCGCTGGTCGTAGCAGTGCCGCTAAAGCGACAGCGCTCAAAGACGCTCCGAAAGCTGAAAGCGTGGCAGGCGCTCTGGACCCCGACAGTGCGGTTGAGGACCTCGATGTGGATCCGGACCTCGATGTGGAACCCGGCGATGACCTAGGCGGCCAGGATATCGACGTCGCTGACCTCAATCTCGACGATTTAGAAGATGAGGCGCCTGAAACCGAGGACGTCAGCATCGACGCAGACGGTGCCGATGACACCGGTACCCCAACGGCGGTAGTAGCCACCAGCGAGACCGCCGAAGACGACGAAGAAATCACCGAGCCCACCGAGAAGGACAAAGCCTCTGGTGATTTCGTCTGGGATGAAGATGAGTCCGAGGCGTTACGTCAGGCCAGAAAAGACGCCGAACTCACTGCATCCGCCGACTCGGTCCGCGCCTATCTCAAGCAGATCGGTAAGGTCGCACTGCTCAACGCCGAGGAAGAAGTCGAGCTGGCCAAGCGCATCGAAGCAGGCCTGTACGCCAGCCAGCTTATGACCGAGGTCTCTGAACGAGGCGAGAAGCTGCCCGCTGCCCAACGCCGCGATATGGTCTGGATCTGTCGTGACGGCGACCGGGCAAAAAACCATCTGCTCGAGGCGAACTTGCGGCTGGTGGTTTCACTGGCCAAGCGTTACACCGGCCGCGGAATGGCGTTCCTCGACCTGATTCAAGAAGGCAACCTGGGCCTGATCCGCGCGGTTGAGAAGTTTGACTACACCAAGGGCTACAAGTTCTCCACGTATGCCACCTGGTGGATTCGCCAGGCGATCACCCGCGCCATGGCCGATCAGGCCCGCACCATCCGGATACCGGTGCATATGGTCGAAGTGATCAATAAACTTGGTCGCATCCAGCGTGAGCTGCTGCAGGATCTGGGTCGTGAGCCCACGCCCGAAGAACTGGCCAAAGAAATGGACATCACGCCGGAGAAAGTGCTGGAGATCCAGCAGTACGCGCGTGAGCCCATCTCCTTGGACCAGACCATCGGTGACGAGGGCGACAGCCAGCTGGGTGACTTCATCGAAGACAGCGAAGCGGTAGTGGCTGTCGACGCGGTGTCATTTACCCTGCTGCAAGACCAGCTGCAGTCGGTTCTCGAAACGCTTTCCGAACGTGAAGCAGGCGTAGTCCGACTGCGCTTTGGCCTCACCGACGGCCAACCCCGCACCCTCGATGAGATCGGCCAGGTTTATGGCGTAACCCGCGAACGCATCCGCCAAATTGAGTCGAAAACAATGTCAAAATTGCGCCATCCCAGCCGTTCCCAAGTCTTGCGCGACTATCTGGACTAAAGCGGGACCGCCTCAACAGGGATGGTCCTATGGCTATCCCTCTACTTAACCGCCTTGACCGTGTCGCCTAGCCCGATGACATTGCCTCGACCTGTGAATCCTGTGGTCTGAGTAACTATCGCCCGGGAACACAGCCAAAATCCCAGACGTCTGAGACAGTAGAGATACGCTGAAAACGGGAGAATTCATGAACGCAACTCTGACTGGTCCGGAGTTAACCCAGGCTGATCGCTGCGATCGCTGCAGTGCGGCAGCCCGGGTACGTGTCAAGTTGCGCTCCGGAGCCGAGCTCCTCTTCTGTCAACATCACGCCAGCAAACACAAAGCCAAGCTGATCGAGCTGGACGCTGTCCTGGAGACTAACGAAAATTAATGCCGAACTCGCCCACCACCAATGTGGGCTGCCTAGCCAGGTATCAGTGATGCTGAACTGGTATGAAAAACAAGATCAACGATAAGCTTCCGCATCCAACCCGCCACCGCATTCGACGAGTCAGTCTTCGGGTTGCAACCAAGAGCTGGGATGACTCAATCTTCTCGGAAGCAGCTCAGGCCGCCTTTTGGTCAGCCTTGTCATTGCCGCCACTGTTGTTGGGAATGCTCGGCAGCCTGGCCTATGTCGCACCACTATTCGGCCCCGATACCCTGCCCGGGATTGAACAACGCGTGGTATCAACCGCCCACCGAGTGTTCTCCCCCAGCGTAGTCAACGAGATCATCCAGCCCACGATCACCGATATCGATAAAGGCGCCCGAGGCGAGATCGTATCGCTGGGTTTTGTGATCTCCCTTTGGGCAGGGTCCTCCGCAATCTCGGCATTCGTCGATTCCGTGGTCGAAGCGCACGACCAAACCCCGCTGCGCCACCCGGTACGTCAGCGATTTTTTTCGCTGTTCCTCTACATCATGATGCTGCTGTTCATGATTGTGACTGCACCATTGGCCTCGATGGGACCGCGCGAAGTAGCCAAATTTATCCCCAAAGACTGGGACAAACTGCTGCGCTTTAGCTATTACCCGCTACTTGTTATCGGGCTAGCGGTCGCGGTGACAATTTTGTATAGGGTTGCGCTCCCGCAACCATTGCCAACCCATCGACTGGTCCTCGGCTCCGTGCTGGCGACGGCGGTTTTCTTAATCGCCACGCTAGGGTTGCGCATCTATCTAAGCTGGATCACCGCCACCGGATACACCTACGGGGCGCTGGCTACACCGATCGCCTTTTTACTGTTTGCGTTCTCCGGCGGTTTCGCAATCATGCTGGGAGCCGAACTCAATGCCGCCGTCCAGGAAGAATGGCCAGCCCCAGCCACCCATACTCATCGACTGCGCAACTGGCTGAAGTTGCGCACGCGCCGGCTCAAACCACCGCTGCAGCCCAGATCGCAGCTCCACACTGGAGTCGCACCGGAGTGATCCTGGATCAACCGTTGCGCATCTGGGCGTGAATCCGCTCGCAGTCTGGACAAACAGGTGAGCCTGGTTTCGGAGAACGTGTAACAGGAAAAACTTCACCGCACAGGGCCACTACATAATTTCCCGTCACCGCACTCTCAACAATCTTGTCCTTCCGGACGTAATGAAAGTACTTCGGGATATCACTACCGGTCTCATCTTCGGTGCGTTCATTGGTCTCGGTACGTTCGATCGTATCGGTCCTCATGTCTTCCATTGTGCCGGATCATGCTCAGCACATGCGCACGCAATGACACCTAACCGGCTAAGCCAGTTTCGCCCAGATGTGGGACAGTAGAAGCATGAAGCGCGGCCCGGAGCTGGGTTTCGACGACAACGGCCGACCAGTATTGATCACTGCGGCAGCACCCGCATACGACGTACAACATCGCCAGCGGGTACGTAAGTACCTAACCCTCATGGGATGTCGAATACCGGCGTTTATTCTCGCCGCAGCCGCCTACGGAACCTGGCACAACGGCCTAATCTCGCTGTTAATCGTCGCGATTTCCATACCATTGCCGTGGATGGCGGTGCTGATCGCCAACGACCGTCCCCCGCGCGGCGACAACGAGCCTCGACGATTCGACCAGGCCGGTCGTGGTATTCCGCTATTTCCCACAGCCGAGCGCCCCGCACTTGAGCCGCGACCGCATGCTGCACCGCACCAGACACCACCAAACACGGTGGCTGGTGGTTCCGAATAGCCAGCACAAAAACGTTATTTCTCAGGACATTCTCAGCTCGCTAGCGCATTTCTGCACGTCATGGCATGTGAAACGACATCGGGACGGGAACTCTCGTCTCATGTCCGCTCGTTGGATGACGTAATAGCTCAAAGCCAAATAGGAGGTCGCTATGGCAGACGTCACCACCAGCCGAGTTCATGGTGATCTGGATGCACAAAGCCCAGCTGCCGACCTAGTTCGCGTGTATTTAAACGGAATCGGTAAGACAGCGTTACTCAATGCTGCCGACGAAGTTGAACTGGCTAAGCGCATCGAAGCCGGTCTTTATGCCCGAAGTCTCCTCGAAACACAGAAACGCCTCGGGGAAAACCGCAAACGCGATCTGGCTGCCGTGATGCGCGATGGCGAAGCCGCACGACGCCATCTGCTGGAAGCCAATCTGCGGCTGGTGGTGTCACTAGCCAAGCGTTACACCGGCCGAGGAATGCCGTTGCTCGATCTTATCCAGGAAGGCAACCTAGGTCTGATTCGCGCGATGGAGAAATTCGACTACACCAAGGGATTCAAGTTCTCCACGTATGCCACCTGGTGGATTCGTCAGGCCATCACCCGCGGTATGGCGGACCAAAGCCGCACCATCCGGCTGCCGGTTCACTTGGTGGAACAAGTCAACAAGCTGGCGCGGATCAAGCGAGAAATGCATCAAAGATTGGGGCGGGAAGCCACCGATGAAGAACTCGCCACCGAATCCGGCATTGCGATCGACAAGATCAACGACCTGTTGGCGCATAGCCGTGACCCAGTAAGCCTCGACATGCCGGTTGGTTCCGACGAAGAAGCCCCGCTGGGGGATTTCATCGAAGACGCCGAAGCAATGTCAGCGGAGAACGCGGTTATTGCCGAATTGCTCCACACCGACGTCCGCAGTGTGCTGGCCACCCTTGACGAACGCGAACATCAGGTTATTCGGCTACGCTTCGGCCTCGATGACGGACAGCCTCGCACTCTCGACCAGATCGGTAAAATCTTTGGCCTCTCGCGTGAACGAGTCCGGCAAATCGAGCGTGAAGTGATGACCAAGCTCCGCAACGGCGAACGAGCCGACCGACTGAGGTCCTATGCCAGCTGAGACTGCCGGGCAGTAGACTCAGCGGCACGGAGGATGCGCAATGAACGAGCTGGTTGATACCACCGAGATGTATCTGCGAACGATTTACGACCTCGAGGAAGAGGGCGTTACTCCATTGCGCGCCAGAATTGCTGAACGGCTTGACCAGAGCGGGCCAACCGTGAGTCAGACGGTATCCCGGATGGAGCGCGATGGGTTGCTGTGCGTCGCAGGTGACCGCCATCTTGAACTGACCGATAAGGGCCGGGCACTGGCTGTTGCGGTGATGCGTAAGCACCGGCTCGCGGAGCGTTTGCTCGTCGACATTATTGGCCTGCCATGGGAAGAAGTCCATGCCGAAGCCTGCCGGTGGGAGCATGTCATGAGCGAAGATGTCGAGCGGCGGCTGGTTAAGGTGCTCAATCACCCGACCACGTCACCGTTCGGCAATCCGATTCCAGGACTCGTAGATCTTGGCGTCAGACCGGAATCCAGCGCCGAAGAAGCCAATTTCGTCCGATTGACTGAGTTACCAGCCGGATCACCAGTCGCAGTGGTTGTCCGCCAGTTCAGTGAGCACGTCCAAAGCGACAGTGACACGATCACGCAGTTGAAAGACGCTGGCGTGGTCCCCAACGCAAGGGTGACCGTCGATACCACCAACCCCGCCGGTGTGACCGTGGTGATATCGGGGCATGAAAACGTCACCCTGCCGTATCGGATAGCGCACGCAGTTAAAGTCGAAAAGGTCTGATTTTCTGCCACCCACCGATCCGGTGGGGTTCTCTTTGCCTTACACCGCCCGCCGGCGAGATATCTGTTGTGACGGTAGGCGCACACCAAGTTGTTCGGCTAGGCGATAGCCAGTGAGCGCCAACTCGCGGATACGTTCAGGCCGCAAGCCAGACTGCAACGCACTGTCCAGCATGCCGCCCATGCGGTGGTCTGGCATGCACCGCAACGCCGTGTCCAGCGCGACTCCGGCCAGGGGCCCATCACCGCGAGCGTACGCAGTGAAGGCCAACAGCACCAACGCCTCGACCCGCCAAGGCTCAGGCAACCTCCGGGCCAGCAATGCCCACAAAGTCTCAGCTGCGCTGGCGATTTCTCCTATGGCCAGGGCATACACGGTGTCGCGCACCTGCAGATCGGTGAGTGCACAACCCAGCTCGGCAAGCTCCCCCTCAGTAAGTGATTTTCCGGCGGCAACATGCTCTGCAGCAGCCATTATCTTCTCAACGTCACGACGACCGCAGCCAAGCGGATCGCTGCGATAGGCAACCTCACGCAAAGACGCCTGCAGCCGTACTTGGCTGACCAACTCAAGGCAACGCACCGGATCGTCGACCTCAATAACGGCCTGCAAGTCGGCGCGTCGTGAATACAGCCGCCGACCTTCCACAACCGCCGCCAACGCCAGAGGCGATGTCGACGGATCATCGATCACGCCACCCGAACCACAACCATCGACGCAATGCCAACGCCCACCGGAAGCCACCCGATCCACCACATGGGCGGCCCACAGCACAATGCCGCACCGAGACAACTCCTCGGCAAGCGCCTCACACAGGTCGCGATGTTGCTCACTGCACATCGAGCACTGCGCTCCGTCCGAGTCGACAATCACCGCGATCGCCGCCTCAGGACTAGCCGCAGCAGCAACCTGGACAAACCGATCAATCCGATCGATAAGTTGGTCGCCGAGGTCAACACGCATTACCGAGCCCAGTTCACCACTCTTAACCAAGACTAGGACCAGCGATTTTTCCGGAGCAAAGCCAAGCATTGCCGGTAAAGCGGCGATCAGTGCGCCAGGGCGATTCACCACAACGTCGGGCCGATGTTTTGTCATGAGCTAACGCTGACAACAAGCACCGTCACGAAGAACACAAAGCGACGCATCGAAGCGACCCGCTGTGCATGAATTCGCGACTGTGCATCGACGGGAGTTATTTGTTTTGACCTGGTTTGAGGGACACTGGTTTCTGAGCACGCGACATTTTCTTCGAGTCCAATACGCGACCCTGGCGAGGAGGCAACACCGGTGGCCAAGGATCACGATAAAGAGCGGCATTACCAGCCAGAACAACACGGCATGTACGAACTAGAGCACCCCACGCCACAGTTATCGTCATCCGATGGGCGTGGCCCAGTGATGGTCCATGCGTTGGAGGGTTTTTCCGACGCCGGTCATGCGATCCGGTTGGCCGCTACCCATCTCAAGAAAACCCTGGACACCGAGTTAGTTGCATCGTTTGCGATCGATGAACTCCTCGACTATCGCTCACGGCGACCACTCATGACGTTCACCACCGACCACTTCACCGACTACAACGACCCCGATCTGAGCTTGTATGCGCTACGCGACAACATCGGCACACCGTTTCTGCTGTTAGCTGGACTTGAACCGGATCTCAAGTGGGAGCGCTTTATTGCCGCGGTGCGACTACTGGCCGAGCGTCTCGGCGTACGGCAGACCATCGGCTTGGGCACTGTGCCGATGGCGGTTCCACACACACGCCCGATCACGATGACCGCGCATTCCAACAAGCAAGAACTGATTGCCGATTTTCAGCCATGGATCTCGATGATTCAAGTTCCTGGCAGTGCATCCAACCTGCTGGAATACCGCATGGCCCAGCACGGCCATGAAGTTGTTGGGTTCACCGTCCATGTCCCGCACTATTTAGCACAGACCGATTACCCTGCAGCCGCCCAGGCCTTGCTGGAACAAGTCGCAAAGACCGGGGCGTTGGAACTGCCACTGACTGAACTGACCGAAGCCGCAACGGAAGTTCTTGCCAAAGTTGATGAACAAATTCAGGCGAGCACTGAAGTCGCTCAAGTGGTGGCGGCCCTCGAGCGCCAGTACGATGCTTTTATCGACGCCCAGGAGAACAGATCTCTGCTGACCCGTGACGAAGATCTGCCTAGCGGAGAAGAACTCGGAGCAGCATTCGAGAAATTCTTAGCTCAGCAGGCTGAGAAGAAATTCGAGGATGGTGAACACACTTAAGTGGTGATCGCATGCACAGCAGGCCCGGGTGGGACCGGATTCCACCGTCGAGCTAAGCGCCCCAACCGAGCTCAGTAGTGAAGTTGGCGACATGACTCAACGCAAGCCCAATCTTCGGTCCGTGCGTGAAGTTACACCAATGCTGCAATTTCGCACCATTCACGGCTATCGGCGGGCTTTCCGGATCGCTGGATCCGGACCGGCAATCCTGCTTATTCATGGCATCGGCGATAACTCCACCACCTGGCAGTCCGTGCACGCCCGGTTAGCGCAGCGGTTCACCGTGATCGCCGTTGACTTGTTAGGACACGGGCAGTCCGATAAACCTCGCGCCGACTACTCGGTGGCGGCTTACGCCAACGGAATGCGAGATCTGCTCAGCGTGCTTGATATTGAGCGCGTCACCGTAATCGGCCATTCGCTGGGCGGCGGGGTGGCCTGGCAGTTGGCCTACCAATTTCCGCAGCTCGTCGAACGGCTCGTATTAGTAGGCGCCGGCGGAATAACCAAAGACGTCAACATCCTGTTGCGCCTAGCGTCGCTGCCTATGGGCGGTGAGGCACTAGCGCTGCTGCGGCTCCCCATGGTCCTGCCGAGCCTACAAGCTGCTGGATGGGCGCTAGGCAAGGCGCTGGGATCAACCAAGTTGGGCCGGGACTTGCCTGATGCACTGCGGGTGCTCGCTGACCTGCCAGAGCCCAAAGCAACAGCAGCGTTCACCCGGACTTTACGGGCAGCAGTAGATTGGCGCGGCCAGATGATCACCATGCTCGATCGCTGTTATTTGATGGAATCTCTTCCAGTGCAGATCATTTGGGGTACCGAGGACGTAGTTTTGCCAGTTAGTCATGCGTGGATGGCATATGCCGCTATGCCAGGATCGCGACTGGAAATCTTCGAGCGCTCTGGTCACTTCCCGTTCCACGATGACCCGGACCGCTTCATCGACGTCATTGAATATTTCATCGAATCCACACGCCCCGCCGACCACGATCCGGCAGTGCACCGCAGACTACTTCTTGCCGGCGCCAGTAAAAATTCAGTTACCGGCACTGCCGATACCCGCGTAGCCGTGCTGAACGCCATCGGCTCTGATGAGCGCAGCGCTACTTAAGCACCTCACCTCATGCACTACGCCGTCACCACGCGGAGTCGTACAGTCACCTTATGAGCGTCGACGTCACGGTTTTACGAGTTTTTACCGATGCGGAAGGGAATTTCGGAAACCTACTGGGCGTGGTCGACGCCAGCCGCGTCCCCATTGCCGAACGTCAGCTTCTGGCAATCCAATTAGGCTATAGCGAAACCATATTCGTCGA
>JAIENC010000081.1 GCA_019751635.1 Mycobacteriaceae bacterium | reverse complement strand
GGCACGTATTCGCCTTGCGCCGCAAAAGGATTGGGAAGTCAACAATCCGCTTGAACTGGCCAAAACGCTGTCGACGCTGGAGCGGATCCGCCACGATTTCAACGCAGCCCAGCTGGGAGCCACCAAGGTTTCCCTGGCCGATCTGATCGTGTTGGCCGGTTGCTCCGCGGTCGAGCAGGCCGCCAACAAGGCCGGGTTCGACATCACGGTCCCGTTTGCGCCGGGCCGCACCGATGCCTCACAGGAGCAGACCGATGCGGAATCCTTTGCGGTGCTCGAGCCCAGGGCGGACGGCTTTCGCAACTATCTGCGGGCCGCCGAGGAGTTAGCACCGCAGACCCTGCTGGTGGAGCGGGCATATATGTTGACTCTCACCGCTGCCGAGATGACGGTCCTCATTGGCGGGATGCGCGCGCTGGGAACTAACTTCGGCCACACCAATCATGGCGTGCTTACCGACCGACCTGAGACATTGACGAACGATTTCTTCATCAATTTGCTCGACATGGGCACCGAGTGGAAAGTTTGCGAGTCTTCTGAAAACGTCTACGAAGGCCGCGATCGCACAACCGGTGCGCTCAAATGGACTGGCACCGCCGTTGATCTGGCATTCGGCTCGAACTCGGTGTTACGCGGTCTGGCTGAATTTTATGCGGCCAACGACGCGAAAGAAAAATTTGTCCACGATTTCGTGGCCGCGTGGAATAAGGTGATGAATCTTGATCGATTCGACCTGGGCTAACAGGCTGTGAGAAAGTCCACTGGACGTCGGTTGCCTGCGCCACCATGCTCAATGGCAGACTGACAAGGTCAACGAACACGGGGACCCGAATATGAGGCCACGAGGTTCGAACCGACCATAGTGAAGGACATTGATGTCTGAGCAGACCGCTTATGGCGCACAACCCATCACCACCACGGGAATCACCGGGACCGGCGCCCGGGCTAAAACCCGCGTTCCTCACCTGCAGAAACTGAAAACCGAGGGCCATAAATGGGCCATGCTCACGGCATACGACTATTCCACCGCTCGGATACTTGACGATGCCGGCATCCCGGTACTACTGGTCGGCGATTCGGCCGCCAATGTTGTATACGGTTACGACACCACCGTCCCGATTAGTGTTGACGAGCTCATTCCGCTGGTCCGTGGCGTAGTCCGCGGCTCTGCCCATGCGCTGGTTGTTGCCGACCTGCCGTTTGGCAGCTATGAGGCGGGCCCGGCCCAGGCGTTGAGCACCGCGGTACGGTTCATGAAGGAGGGTGGTGCGCACGCGGTCAAGCTGGAAGGCGGCGAGCGGGTAGCTGAGCAGATCGCCTGTTTGACGCAAGCTGGCATCCCGGTGATGGCACACATCGGTTTCACCCCGCAAAGCGTCAACAGCCTGGGTGGTTTTCGGGTTCAGGGCCGTGGCGACGCTGGCGAACAAACCATTGCCGATGCGATCGCGGTGGCTGAAGCCGGTGCATTCTCAGTGGTGATGGAGATGGTGCCAGCCGAACTGGCCACTCAAATCACCGGCAAGCTTACGATTCCCACTATCGGTATCGGGGCCGGGCCTAACTGCGACGCTCAGGTGCTGGTATGGCAGGACATGGCGGGATTCACTCCCGGCAAAACCGCGAGTTTCGTCAAGCGCTTTGCCGAGCTGGGCGATCAATTACGTTGCGCTGCAATGGAATACGCAAAAGCAGTAGCCGAGGGCAGCTATCCTGAGGCGCAGCACAGCTTCTAACTGCTTGTCCTGCCGGCGCTTATCAGCGCCGGCGCCACGGCAGCACAACGGCTTCAGCCGACTCTGCCGGCAATTCGGCGGCAAAGTCGTACCAGCCCGCCGGGCCGCTGGCTTGCGGGCCAGCTTCGGCCAGCAGTTCACCACCGAGATAGCCACTGCCGCAGCCCACCAGCGCGGGGGCCTCTTCAGCCACGGCGATAGCGCGTTGCTGAGCTATGAATGCTGGATGCCTACGCATGGCCTCGCTCAGCCGACGTGCACGCCGTTGCGCGGCAGCTGAAGCCCGTGGCGAGTCGAGGGAAATTACTGTTGCAAGTGACACCTTCGTCATGACTGTCAACTCCTCATATCCGGGCAATTGCAACCTGACTAAGCCGCAACCGTAGGAAACGCTGATCTCTCGAACAGGTCTCGTTCTTATTAACGCGATCATGATGCCCAGCCGAACCTGTGCATCACAGTCAGTGTTGGCCGTGAAGTTACTGTGAATCCAGTCACCTCATGTCAATGGGCGAGTACTCAATTCGCCTACGGGGGTCCTGTACTGGGCTTTGTGCTGCATGAGATTGACTATCAACTAACCGGTTTCGATGAAGAGCAACGATCTTTATCCGCTCCCAATCACGAATAGCGTTGCGGTGCAGGGTGGCTAACCACTGCCGATGACCGCGATGCCACACACCAGGAGGTGAAAATGACCGACAGCACCTCGAAAGCGTCACGTCATGTAGAGGTTGAACGTAAGTTCGATGTTCCCGGCTCAGTAACAATGCCCTCGTTTGAGGGCATTGTGGGGGTGAGTTGGATCGAGAAGTTGCCGGTACAAACCCTGGCCGCGATCTACTTTGACACGGCTGCACATGATTTGGCGACCAAAAAGATCACCTTGCGACGTCGCACAGGCGGCCTGGACGCCGGTTGGCATCTGAAGTTGCCGGCCAGCCCCGATGCGCGGACCGAGGTTCGCGCAGCTCTGGGTGCTGTAGCGAACCCCGAAGATGACCCCATCCCCGGTGAGCTGCTGGCGATGGTGCGGGAAATCGTTGCCGACCGGCCGCTGGCGCCTGTCGCCTGGGTGACGACAACGCGTGAGGTACATCGGCTGTACGGCCCCAATGACACCGCACTGGCCGAATTCTGCGATGACCTGGTGACCGCCCAGGCTATTGCTGCATGCGACGCCTCTGCACTCACCCCTGCCGAACAACACTGGCGCGAATGGGAGTTGGAACTTCTTTCTGCCGGCGCCAACCTCGAACTTCTCGACCGGCTCGGCGAGCGGTTGATCCACGCCGGCGCCCAGCCCGCTGGCCACGGTTCAAAGTTGGCGCGAGTGCTGGATGCCTTCGGCTAAAAATGCACCCCCGGCGGGGGCGGGCGAGTTGGCCTGTAAGCCGGATTCTGTTCCGCGTCGTCTTAGCGCACGCTAAGGCGACGTGGCGGCGACCATCCATCTGGACACACCGTTGCCGGGTGCCTCAAGCGGTCTACCCGCAGGCTCAGGCGAGCAGCCCTCAGACACCTGCGCAACCACACCGCAAGGTGCGGTCTTCTTGACCTTGCTTCGGGTGGGGTTTACCGAGCCATCCCGGTCACCCGGGATGCTGGTGCGCTCTTACCGCACCGTTTCACCCTTACCACCGCAGGCGGTGGCGGTTTGTTTTCTGTGGCACTTTCCCGCGAGTTACCCCGGATTGCGGTTAGCAATCACCCTGCTCTGCGAAGTCCGGACTTTCCTCGACGCGACGCTGGGTCTTTCGAACCAACACCGGCCGCGGCCGCCCGGCCAACTCGTCCGCGGTGACCAGGCTACTCGCCACCCCCTATCGCGGAGTGTCGCGGCCCGTAGCAACGTTGGCTGCCCGCTGATTCGCCTGCCGATGGCGTACTGTGAAATCGATGCCAACCCGCTGGGAAAAAAGACTCGACTCCGGCGATTGGGACGCGATCACCGCGGAAATCAACGCCTACGGCGGAGCTCTGCTGCCGCGGCTGCTCACCGCATCAGAAACGACACGCTTGCGCGCGATGTGGACCAAAGACCAGCTATTTCGCAAAACTGTTGATATGGAGCAGCATCGCTACGGCGCCGGCCAATATCGATACTTTCATTCGCCCTACCCTGATCCGATCGAGCACCTCAAGCAGGTCCTGTATCCCCGTTTGCTGCCTATCGCCAAAGAGTGGTGGAGCAAACTTGGCCGCGACGCCCCTTGGCCGGACACTCTTGATGAGTGGCTGGACCGTTGCCATGACGCTGGCCAGATCAAGCCCACCGCTCTCGTCTTGAGATACGGCGTGGGCGGCTGGAACGCCTTACACCGAGATCTCTACGGCGATTTGGTTTTTCCGCTCCAAGTGGTAATCAATCTGACCGATCCACATACCGATTACACCGGCGGTGAATTCCTGCTTGTGGAGCAGCGGCCACGGGCGCAGCCACGGGGCACCGCATTTCAACTACCCCAGGGACACGGCTACGTGTTCGCTACCCGGGAGCGACCGGTGCGATCAACCCGAGGTTGGTCGGCATCACCGGTGCGCCATGGCGTGTCCCCGATACGCTCCGGTGAGCGCTATACCCTGGGTTTGATCTTTCACGACGCAGCCTGACCCAATCTGGCTGGCGTGTCCTCGACGCTCATGCTCCGTAATCGGTCTGGTTGACCAGCCGTACCGACGAAGCCCCATCGGGATAGAACTCGGCGATGCTCAGCGAGGCCAGATCAAGATGCAGCCGGTATAGCAAGCCCGGGCCGGCGTCGAGTGCCAGCCGCAGCAGCACCTTGATCGGCGTCACGTGCGTGACCACCAGCACCGTGGTGCCGCCGTGCGTGGCGACAATACGGTCCCGCGCCTTAACGACCCGGCGGTGCACACTGTCGAAGCTCTCCCCGCCGGGCGGGACAATGCTGGTATCCGACAGCCAACGGCGATGCAGTTCGGGGTCACGTTCGGCTGCTTCAGCAAAGGTCAGCCCTTCCCAGGCGCCGAAGTCGGTCTCAGCAAGATCGTGGTCGACGGTCACGGCTAAGCCAAGCTCAGTGGCCACCGCGGTCGCGGTGTCATAAGCCCGTTGTAGCGGTGAGCTCAACACCGCCGCGATCCCGCCCCGTCTGGCTAAGTAGCGAGCCGCGGCCTCGGCTTGACGCCTGCCTAACTCGGTCATCGCGGGGTTACCCAGCCCAGAGTAGCGGCGGTGCACGGAAAGCTCCGTTTGCCCATGACGCAGCAGCAGCAGTCGGGTAGCCGCGCCTTGGGCACCAGTCCAGCCGGGGCTTGGTCGGCGCGCCGCCACGGTGTCGGCACCGGGGTTGAGGCCGGCGGCGGCATCCATCGCCTCATTGGCGAGCCGGTCCGCGTAGGAGTTTCGCTCCCGCGGAATCCAGGTGTAGCTGATCCGGGGAAACTCCGAGGCCAGCGCACGAGCCTGCGCATGCAGTTCAGCCAGGGCAGGGTGCCTGACTTTCCACCGGCCAGACATCTGCTCGACCACCAGCTTGGAGTCCATCGCTACCGCTACCTCGGTGACGGCTAGCTTGGCGGCCTCCGCCAATCCCGCTATCAGTCCACGGTATTCGGCCACATTATTGGTTGCCCGGCCGATTGCCTGCTTACTCTCGGCAAGCACGGTCGAGCGGTCGGCGTTCCACACCACCGCCCCATAACCGGCGGGTCCGGGGTTGCCGCGAGAACCACCGTCGGCTTCGACGATGACTTTCATATGCCGGCCTTCACCCGGTCACGCTTTTCACCCGCAACAGAATCGCACCGCATTCCGGGCAGCGCACCACATCGTCGTCTGCTGCCGCCGAGATACGGGCAAGATCCCCGCGACCAATCTCGAGCCGGCAGGCACCGCATCGATGACCCTGCAGCGGACCCGCGCCCGGGCCGCCACCAGCACGCTGCCGCTCGTACACCGCAACAAGTTCACTGTCCAAGGCGGCGACGAGCTCAGCACGGCGCACGAGGCCTTGCTGGCGCGCCTGCTCGATCTCGGCGCGAACCGCCTCAAGGTCTTGCCGGGCAACCGTGAGGTCAGCATCCAAGGTGGCGATCGCTGCCGACTCGGCGGCCTGCTGTTCGGTCAACGCCTCCCGGCGCTCCATCAGCTCTAACAACGAATCTTCCAGACTGGCTTGGCGGCTTTGCAGAGTCTGCAGCTCGTGCTGCAACTCAGACTGCCGCTTGGCGTCTGCGGTACCGGCCCCCAGCAACGACCGGTCCCGCTCCTCACGCTGGCGCACCGCATCGATTTCTGCCTCTAAACGAGAGACGTGGGTGTCTAAGTCCTCCGCCGCGATACCTAACGTCTGCAGCCGATCATGGGCAGCGGTGTGCTCAGCCTGTATTCGTTGGTAGTTCTGTTGTTCTGGTAGATGGGTGGTCCGGTAACTAAGCCGAGCCAGCTCCGCATCGAGTTCCGCTAACTCCAGTAGCGAACGTTGCTGTGTTACGGCAGCTTTCATGACTGGCCTCCCCTGGTGTGGTTGGTGTGGTCATCGAGATTCCATGGGTCGGTGCGGGTAGTGCACACCCGGACCGGCAACGCCGCGGCAAAATGACGCCGCAACAGCTCAGCAGCTTGATCACACCAGGGGTATTCGCTAGCCCAATGCGCGACATCAACCAGGGCGACGGTGGATGACCGGCAATGTTCATCGGCTGGGTGATGTCGCAGATCCGCGGTCACGTACGCATCCACGCCGGCCGCGGCGACATCGCGCAGTAACGAATCTCCGGCGCCGCCACACACCGCAACCCGGGAAATCAGTCGGTCTGGGTTCCCCGCTGCCCGCACTCCCCACGATGTCTGTGGCAATGCACTGCGCACTCGACCGACAAAGGTGCGCAGCGATTCAGGTTGCGGCAGCGCGCCAATACGGCCTAACCCTAAGCCGCTGGGAGGAGCGGCCAACGCGAAGATGTCAAAAGCGGGTTCTTCATAGGGATGTGCGGCGTGTACCGCAGAATACAGCTGGCTTCGAATTCGTTTGGGCGCAATAACTTCGACTCGGTCTTCGGCTACTTGTGCAATTTTTCCGACCTGTCCGACGGCCGGTAGGGCGCCGTCATGCGGCAGGAACTGCCCGGTGCCTGTCACGCTCCAGCAGCAGTGCGAATAGTCGCCGATATGACCAGCACCGGCGGCGAAGATGGCCTCCCGCAACGCTTCCGCATGCTGGTTCGGTACATAGATCACCCACTTGTCATGTTCAGCCGGGGCCGGTAACGGCTGCAGCACACCATCAACGGCGAGGTCGAGCGTCGCCGCCAGCGCATCGGATACCCCGGGCGAGGCCGAATCAGCATTGGTGTGCGCAGTAAAAAGTGAACGTCCGGTCTGGATCAGGCGGTGGATCAGCGCACCTTTCGGCGTGCTCACCGCGACGGTGTCTACCCCCCGCAACAACAGCGGGTGATGGGCTAGCAGCAGGCCACGGTCAGGAACGTCATCTACCACCGCAGGCGTCGCATCGACGGCGACAGTCACCGACTCCACCATGTCGTGCGGGTCACCGCAGACCAGGCCTACCGAATCCCAGGATTGTGCGAGTCCTGGTGGGTAGGCCTGGTCCAGAACGGCGATGATGTCAGCCAGTCGCACGCTCATTGCGGTACACCGCTCATTGCGGCCGACCGTGCAGCGCGGTACTGGGTGATCATGTCGACTAGTGTCGCCCATTCAGGGCGTACGGCGGCCCGCAGGTAGCACTTGTCTAGGCCGACAAAAGTATCGCAGCGGCGCACTGCAATTCCATTCTGCTGCAAGCTGAGTCGTATCTGCTCCGCATCGGGGCTGCGCAACAAGACAAACGGGGCCTGCCCATCAACCACGTCAACACCTGCCGACTGCAGCCCGGCAACCATCTGCATACGCAGCCGGGCCAGCACTCGGGCCCCGATCGCCGCCTCGGCCACCGCGTGCTGGGTGCAGCAGGCTGCGATAGCCGCCAGTTGCAGCGTGCCCAATGCCCAGTGGGCGCGTCGCGCGGTCAACGTGGCCAACACGTCCGGGCAACCCAGGGCGTAACCAACCCGAAGACCAGCCAGCGACCATGTTTTGGTGAGGCTACGAAACACCAGCACGTCCGGCGGCGCACCGTCGGCCAGCGACTCCGGTTCGCCCGGAACCGCATCCATAAACGCCTCGTCGACCACCAGTATTCGACCGGGCTGACGCAGCGCGAGGATCTGTTCACGCAAGTGCAGCACCGAGGTCGGGTTAGTCGGGTTTCCCACCACAACCAGGTCGGCGTCTGGCGGCACAGCCTCAGCGGCTAGGGCAACATCCAAGCCAAACGGCGGCCTGAGCACAACATGATGTACTGGGATGCCCGCCGCGGCCAACGCGGCATCGGGCTCGGTGAACGATGGGGCGATCACCGCCACCCGCCGAGGATTCAGGTTGCTCAACAACGCGAAACCCTCACTGACTCCGGCCAAGAGCGCAACCTCGGCAGGGTCTCGGCCATGGCGGAGCCCGACGGCTTCCCGGGCGTGGTATTCATCGGCGGCGCCCGGGTAGCGGGCCAGCCGCGGTAGTTCGGTGGCTAGCCGCTGCACTAGCCAGTCCGGCGGGCGATGGCCGCGGACGTTGACGGCGAAATCCACCATGCCGGGTCCTGCCGCCTGATCACCGTGGTAACGCGCTGCCGTAGGTGGGCTCAAGTCCAGACTGGCCACAGGATCACAGTAGTGGGCATGGCCCTCACCACAGCAGCCGGCGCCGGCCACGCACACCGATCCAGCGCGGACAATAGGACTGTGGCAGACCTGATGCGACCAGATTGCGCGCCCCAGATGGTGATCTTCGATCTCGACGGCACGCTGACCGATTCCGCAGACGGGGTGGTGGCAAGCTTCCGGTTTGCGCTGAGCCAGATCGGGGCCGACGTAGCTGACCGAGACCTTGGACCACACCTCGTCGGCCCTCCCCTACGGCACACCTTGATCGCCATGGGACTAGCGGCGCATGCCGACGCCGCGGTAGCGGCCTACCGCGCCGACTACACCGCCCGGGGCTGGGCAATGAATCGCGTCTATGACGGGGTTGAGTCGCTCCTGGTCGATTTGCGGAGCGCAGGAGTCCGACTGGCGGTGGCTACCTCCAAAGCGGAGTCAATCGCGCGACGAATTCTCACCCACTTTGGCCTTGGCCGACACTTCGAGGTCATCACCGGGGTCGTCGCGGACGGCCCCGGTGAGGGCAAGACCGAACTGCTTGGCCAGGCCCTGCAACAGCTACGGCCGGTGCCGGAGCGGGTGTTCATGGTCGGCGACCGCTGGCATGACGTCGAGGCTGCAATGGCGCACGGCCTTCATCCGGTGGTCGTCGGCTGGGGTTATGGCAAGACTGATTTTGTTGACCGCAGCATGGCGCCCGTAACCTACGTGTCGACGGTCGATGAACTCCGGAGGGTGCTGGGTGTCTGACCAACGGTTGCATGTCACCTTCGTCTGTACCGGCAATATTTGCCGGTCACCGATGGCCGAGAAAATGTTCGCTCATCAGATCGGTGACCGCGGTTTGGCTGAAGCGGTACGGGTCAGCAGCGCCGGAACCGCGCACTGGCATGTCGGTAAGGGCGCCGATCATCGCGCGAACCGGGTGCTGCGCGCCCACGGTTATCCCACGGATCATTGTGCCGCCCAGGTCGATGCTGGCCACTTAGCGGCGGATCTCGTGGTGGCCCTGGGCCGCAACCATCTCCGCCTGCTCCGGCAGCTGGGGGTTGACGCCGGCCGGCTACGGATGCTGCGGTCATTTGATCCACGCTGCGGCGCGTACGCATTGGACGTAGCGGACCCTTACTACGGTGACCATGCTGATTTCGAAGAGGTTTTCTCGGTCATCGATGCCGCACTGCCTGGTCTGCATGGCTGGGTGGACGAGCGGCTCGCCCAGCAGCACGGACCCAGCTGATGCACCGTTGGGCTTTCTTGTTGCGGCCAGGCTGGTTGGCCTTAGCAGCAGTGGTGATAGCTTTCGTCTATTTATGTTTCACCGTGCTCGCCCCCTGGCAGCTGGGCAAGCACCGCAGCACATCGCATCAAAATAACCAGATCGCAACATCGGTGAGTATCCCGCCGGTTCCGGTGAAAACGCTTTTACCGCAGCAGGATTCATCTGCGCCAGAGGCGCAATGGCGGCAGGTGCTAGCCACTGGGCACTACGTTCCTGATGTGCAGATCGTGGCCCGGTTGCGTGTTGTGGACGGCCAACCGGCATTTGAGGTGCTCACACCTTTCGTTGTCGACGACGGGCCGACGGTCTTGGTTGACCGCGGCTACCTGCGACCCGAGCCAGGCTCTGGAGTGCCGCCGATCCCGCCGCCGCCGAACCAGACAGTGACCGTTGCAGCGTGGCTGCGGTCCGCCGAGCCGGCGGTGCCGGGGAAGAAGCCTTTTTCCGCCGGCGGTGTCCAGCAGGTGTACTCGATCAACACCGCACAAATTGCGACCGTAGCCGGGGTTCCGTTGGCCGGTTCATATCTGCAGCTGGTTGAGAATCAGCCTGGTGGACTGGGGGTAATCGGGCTGCCACATTTAGATGCTGGGCCATTTTTGTCCTATGGCATTCAGTGGATTTCATTCGGCATCGTTGCGCCAATCATGTTGGGCTACTTTGTTTTCGCCGAAATTCGCGCCCGTCGCCGCGAGAAGGCTGCCAGCTCGGTGGACAGTTCCGCGATGACAGTTGAAGAAAAACTCAGCGACCGCTATGGCCGACGAGGCTGAACAACAGCCCGCACCGTCAGGACTACCAACACGGCCGCTGCCTGCACCCCTCGAGAACGTCGCACTGCGCGACGCAGGTCACTCACCGTCGGCCCCGGACCGTCGCCCAAGGTTGGCCGGTTCTGTAGCTCATGGCGATATTGGGTGGGGCCACCAAGCTGCACACCCAGCGCCCCGGCGAAGCCGGCTTCCACGACGCCGGCGTTGGGACTGGGATGCCGCGCCGCGTCCCGGCGCCATACCCGGATAGCCCCGAACGGCGTTCCACCCCGGGCCACAGCGCAGATGACCACCAATGTCGCGGTTATCCGAGCCGGGAGATAGTTGGCTAGATCATCCAATCGTGCTGCAGCCCAACCGAATTGGCGATAGCGCGGCGAGCGATAACCGATCATCGCATCTAAGGTGTTGACAGCTCGATACCCCAGCACTGCGGGCGCTCCACCAAGAGCCGCCCACAACAGCGGCGCCACCTGGGCATCGGAGGTGTTCTCCGCAACCGACTCCAGCGCAGCGCGAGTCAACCCGGCGGCGTCAAGGCACTCTGGATCGCGGCCGCATAAAGACGGCAACACCTGACGTGCCGCGATAACATCGCCATGCTCCACAAAACTCGCCATCAGTTCCGCGGTCCGCAGCAGCGAAGTTCCACCCAATGAGGTCCAGGTCGCTGCAGCTACGGCGGCGATGCCAGCCCAACGGTAGCGCTGGTCAGCGCTTCGTTGCAGCGCGTGGCCAAACAGAATCGCCGCGGCGGTTAACAGCCCCACGTGCACAGCACCGGCAGCCCTGGCGTCGCGGTAGGTAGCCCGCTCCAACGCCGCAGCCGCGGTACCGAATGCCGCGACCGGATGTCCCCATCGCGGGTCAGCGAGCAGCAGATCGGCCAGGTAGCCGATTGCCACGCCGAGAGCTTGCCGGCCGAGGGTTCGGCGAAGACGCACAGACACCGCTTACTGGCCTATGCCAATCTTGGTGGGCGCGGACGGTATCGAACCGCCGACCGCTGGTGTGTAAAACCAGAGCTCTACCACTGAGCTACGCGCCCGTGTCGAGGCAGGCTACCCGCCCCTTCTCAGCAACGCCAAACGGCGTGGTTTAAGCATGCAGCGCCGCCCTTGCCTTGGCCCAGAGTTGCTGGTCACGAGCTTCGCCGGGCTGGTTCACGGCGGCGAACTGGATGACTCCAGACCGATCGATGACAAACGTGCCGCGGTTGGGGTAGCCGGCAGCAGCATTAAACACTCCATAGGCTTGACTGACTGCACCATGTGGCCAGAAATCTGAGAGCAGCCGAAACGTAAAGTCGCTCTGCTTTGCCCACACTTTATGGGTGGGTGGTGGGCCTACCGAGATGGCCAACACCACGCTGGTGTCGTGCTCATAGTCAGACAGGTGATCCCGCAGCTGATCCAGCTCACCCTGGCAGATCCCCGTGAAAGCCAGCGGGAAGAACACCAGCAGCACGTTTTTGGCAGCACGAAAATCGCTGAGCGTAACCGGCTGCTGATTCTGGTCTCGCAAGGTGAAATCGGGAGCCAGGGTTCCGACAGCCAGCATCAGCGCTTTCCCGCTCGCGATTTCGGCTGCACCAACCGGCTGGCGCTCCAATCCCCCAGGTTCACCGAAGAGGTGGGCATCAAACCAGCAGTGGGAGCTGATTCGGCGATTTCGGCGGGCAACACATGACCGGGCTTACCGGTCTTCGGTGTCAGCACCCAAATAACCCCGTCTTCAGCAAGCGACGCGATTGCGTCCACCAGGGTATCGACCAGATCCCCGTCCCCATCCCGCCACCAGAGCAGGACAACATCAACCACCTCGTCGGTGTCTTCGTCCAGCAACTCACCGCCACACGCTGCTTCGACAGCAGCACGGATATCGTCGTTGGCGTCGTTGTCCCAACCCCACTCCTGGACAACCTGGTCTTTGTGGATGCCAAGTTTGCGGGCATAGCCCTGGGCGTCATCCGCCGCGACCACCGTGTGTGTCCTCCTTCACGCGTCAGTGCGCCGTGCGATGCGCACTATCGTCGCATAAGGCGCTACGGGGTCCGCACAGCGGACTCAGAATGAAGCCAGACATAGTTTCAATGCTCGCGTTTTGGTGCTGTTGAGGCGGTCAACTCGATTATTGAACTCCGATGTCGAGGCATGGATTGCGATGGCGTTCGCTACCGCGTGGGCCGCTTCCACCCAGTCGTTGAGCGTGTCATGCAGCTCCGGTGAGAGCGCATCGCTGAAACTGCCGGCAACTGCATCTGCGGAACCGTTGAGTGCCGCAATAGCGGGGTCTTCGGTCGGCCCGGTACTGCGGCCATCGTTAAAGGCCGAGACGTAATCATTGACCTTGTCAATAGCGTCCTTGCTGGTGGTGGCCAAGGCCTCGCATGCGCTGCGCATGGCTTTGGCGGTCAGCGACTGCTGCCGCTGGGACTCTCGGATCTTTGAGGTCTCCGACGAAGCCGACACCGACGCTGACACCGACGCTCGGTACGCGGGAGCAACCGCGGTATCCAGTGTCGCCATGCCGCCGGTAACGCTGGTACAGCCGACTATCCCCATCGCCAATGACGCGGCGCTACCCACTACGAGCGCGGCACGGCGAACGTAAGGTCCGGTAATAGGCCCCAGGTGATGAGGGACTACACGCCATCCGATCGGCACAGCTGGTGACGTTACCGGTTCACGCGACGGGCGGTGACGGCTTCTGGTGCGACTGGGCGGGTGCCAATCGTCAGCGCGTGCGGCACGATAAGGAGAACCCAACCAAGGAAGTGATGCGGTGAGCACCGATTTCGCGCAACAGGATTTAGCCAAAAACCCAAGCCGGACAAGCGAACCCGACCGGGTACGAGTGATTCGCGAAGGTGTGGCGTCCTATCTGCCCGACATCGACCCCGAGGAGACCTCAGAGTGGTTGGAATCTTTTGATCAGCTGCTAGCCCGATCAGGACCGGCGCGGGCCCGCTATGTGATGCTCAGGCTGTTGGAACGCGCCGGCGAGCAGCGGATCGCGATCCCGGCGCTGACCTCGACCGACTACGTCAACACCATCCCCACCGAATTAGAGCCATGGTTTCCTGGCGATGAGGACGTCGAACGCCGCTATCGGGCCTGGATCCGATGGAATGCAGCCATCATGGTGCATCGCGCACAACGGCCGGGCGTGGGTGTGGGCGGCCATATTTCGACCTATGCGTCATCGGCAGCGCTCTACGAGGTGGGCTTTAATCACTTCTTCCGCGGCAAGTCCCATCCTGGCGGCGGTGACCAGATTTTCATTCAGGGTCACGCGTCTCCGGGCATCTATGCACGCGCTTTTCTCGAAGGTCGACTGAGCACCGATCAACTTGATGGGTTCCGTCAAGAGCACAGCCATCCCGGTGGTGGTCTGCCGTCTTATCCGCATCCGCGGCTGATGCCGAATTTCTGGGAGTTTCCCACCGTATCCATGGGCCTCGGCCCGATGAACGCGATCTACCAGGCCCGTTTCAATCACTATCTGCGCGATCAGGGCATCAAGGACACCTCGGATCAGCATGTGTGGTGCTTTCTCGGTGACGGCGAGATGGACGAACCGGAAAGCCGTGGGCTGCTGCACATGGGAGCGATCGAGGGTTTGGACAACCTGACTTTTGTCATTAACTGCAATTTGCAGCGGCTGGACGGCCCGGTACGGGGTAACGGCAAGATCATCCAGGAGTTGGAGTCATTTTTTCGGGGAGCCGGCTGGAATGTCATCAAGGTGATCTGGGGCCGCGAATGGGATGCGCTGCTCCATGCTGACCGCGATGGCGCTCTGGTCAACCTCATGAACGCCACCCCGGATGGCGATTATCAAACGTATAAAGCCAATGACGGTGCTTACGTTCGGGAACACTTTTTCGGTCGCGACCCGCGCACCACAGAGTTGGTGCGGCAACTGTCCGACGATGAAATCTGGAATCTCAAGCGCGGTGGTCACGACTACCGCAAGGTCTATGCCGCCTACCGCGCTGCGGTGCAGCACCACGGGCAGCCAACGGTAATTCTGGCAAAGACCATCAAAGGTTATGCGCTGGGTAAACATTTTGAAGGCCGAATGGCCACCCATCAAATGAAAAAGCTTACGCTAGAAGACCTTAAGGAGTTTCGCGACAACCAGCGGATCCCGATCTCCGATGCCGAACTAGAGGAAAATCCCTATCTGCCGCCGTATTACCACCCGGGCTCGGACGCACCGGAGATCCGCTATTTGATTGACCGCCGCCGTGTTCTTGGCGGTGTGCTTCCGCAGCGTCGAACCACCTCAAAAACACTGCGGTTGCCTAGTCGCGACACCTATCAGGCGCTGCTCAAAGGATCCGGCCACCAAGAAGTCGCCACCACCATGGCAACGGTACGCACATTTCGGGAAGTGTTGAAAGACAAGGAAATTGGTCAACGTATCGTACCGATAATTCCTGATGAGGCACGCACGTTCGGGATGGATTCGTGGTTTCCGTCGCTGAAAATTTACAACCGCAACGGCCAGCTCTACACCTCGGTCGACGCCGATCTGATGCTGGCCTACAAAGAAAGCCGTAGTGGGCGGATGCTCCATGAGGGCATCAATGAAGCCGGTTCGGTGGCCAGTTTCACGGCTGCGGGCACCTCATATGCCACCCACGACGAACCGATGATCCCGATTTACATCTTCTACTCCATGTTCGGGTTTCAACGCACCGGCGACGGGTTGTGGGCGGCAGGCGACCAGATGGCGCGTGGCTTTCTTCTCGGCGCCACCGCGGGTCGGACCACGCTGACCGGCGAGGGTTTACAACACGCCGACGGCCATTCCTTGCTGTTGGCCAGCACCAACCCAGCGGTGGTCTCCTACGACCCCGGGTTCGCTTACGAAATTGCCTATATCGTCGAAAGCGGGCTCAGCCGAATGTTTGGGGACGATCCGGAGAACGTGATGTTCTACCTGACGATTTACAACGAGCCCTATGTGCAACCACCCGAGCCAGAGAATTTCGACCCCACCGGTCTGCTGCGAGGTATATACCGGTACCGATCGGCCCCGCAGCAACGCGCCAACACGGCCCAAATCTTAGCCTCCGGGGTGGCGCTACCGGAGGCTTTGCGGGCAGCCGAGCTGCTAGATGCCGATTGGGATGTCAGCGCCGACGTCTGGTCGGTAACGAGCTGGGGCGAGCTGAACCGCGACGGCGTGGCGGTGGCTCAGGCAATGTTGCGCCACCCCGATAAGCCGACACCCATGCCCTACGTGACTGAGGCCTTGGCCGACGCCGCCGGCCCGGTCATCGCGGTGTCTGATTGGATGCGCGCGGTCCCCGAACAGATCCGGCCCTGGGTGCCGCGTACCTACGTCACGCTAGGTACCGATGGCTTCGGTTTCTCCGATACCCGACCAGCGGCCCGCCGTTACTACAACGTTGACGCCGAATCGCAGGTGGTTGCGGTGCTGGCGGCGCTGGCCCACGACGGCAG
Source organism: Mycobacteriaceae bacterium (assembly GCA_019751635.1). GTDB lineage: Bacteria > Actinomycetota > Actinomycetes > Mycobacteriales > Mycobacteriaceae > Mycobacterium. The sequence goes on along the minus strand of JAIENC010000081.1, from coordinate 4,633 downwards.
CCTCGACCCGTCGGTGCCGATCGCAGCGGCCCGCCAGTATCGGATTGATGATGTGCAGGCTGTTTCACGACCCAAAGGCAAGACCTGATTTATAGGAAGTTCCAGAAAAGTAGCGTAACTTTTAGGGATGGCTGACAACCCTTTTCTGGTGCGTCATCCACCACTTGAACTTTTCAACGCCATCCCGGACTCCGTGCTGCGGCGGTTGAAGCAGTATTCGGGCCGGCTGGCCACCGAGGCGGTCTCGGCCATGCAAGACCGGCTGCCGTTCTTTGCCGATCTAGAAGCATCGCAGCGAGCCAGCGTGGCCTTGGTGGTGCAAACAGCGGTGGTCAATTTTGTGGAATGGATGCAAGACCCACACAGCAACGTCAGCTACACCGCACGGGCGTTTGAGCTAGTACCCCAGGACCTGACACGGCGAATAGCGTTGCGTGACACCGTCGACATGGTCCGGGTCACCATGGAGTTTTTCGAAGAAGTGGTGCCTCTGCTAGCCCGCTCCGATGAGCAGCTGACCGCTCTGACGGTAGGCATTTTGAAATACAGCCGCGACTTGGCTTTCACTGCGGCATCGGCCTATGCCGATGCCGCAGAAGCCCGGGGCGCGTGGGACAGCCGCATGGAAGCCAGCGTGGTAGATGCGGTGGTGCGTGGCGATACCGGTCCGGAGTTGCTCTCCCGAGCGGCCGCATTGAACTGGGACACCACGGCGCCAGCCACGGTAGTGGTGGGCATCCCGGCGGCCGACTGCGCTAACCCGACCGGCCGGCAGACCAGTCGAAGCGAGGGCCGGCGAGCCAGACGACGGCCCAGCCAGGACGTCCGCGATATCGCCGCCCACCATGGCCGGGCAGCACTCATCGATGTGCATGGCACCTGGCTCGTCGCGATCGTCTCCGGCCAGCTAGCCCCAACCGATAAATTCTTGGGCGATCTGCTCGAGGCATTCGCCGAAGGCCCGGTGGTGATTGGACCAACCGCACCGACACTGATCGCGGCTTATCACAGCGCCAGTGAGGCGATTTCCGGAATGAACGCAGTGGCCGGCTGGCGAGGAGCACCGCGGCCAGTGCATGCGCGCGAACTACTACCCGAACGCGCCTTGATGGGTGACTCATCAGCGATCGCAGCGCTGCACACCGACGTGATGCGCCCCTTGGCCGACGCCGGGCCGACCCTGATCGAGACGCTGGATGCCTATCTAGATTGCGGCGGCGCGATCGAAGCCTGCGCCCGAAAGTTGTTCGTTCATCCAAACACCGTGCGCTACCGGCTCAAGCGCATCGCCGATTTCACCGGCCGCGACCCCACGCTGCCACGCGATGCCTATGTCCTTCGGATAGCGGCAACAGTGGGTCAACTCACATACCAGATGCAGCAGTCCAGCACGGGATACAAAGTCATGACCAAGCCGCCGACACCAGCCCGCCACGGCGTGTCTCCCTAGCCCCCCCAATTCGACCGTCAACAGGACTAACACCGGAGTTCTCCGGAGCGCCGGGCCAGATCGCGAGTCGATATCAGCGGTATCGCATCCGAAGCCGTTTTGTGCGATACCTACAAAAACCTAAGACCAGGTTCATAATCTGTTACACCACGCAAACCTAGCTTCACAGTGTTTTCTTAGACACGTGATTGCGTTACTTGCTCCTGGACAGGGCTCGCAGACCCCGGGCATGTTGTTGCCGTGGCTGGAGTTGCCCGGCGTGGCGGACCAGATCGCGACCTGGTCCAAAGTCGCGGGGCTGGACTTGGCCCGCCTAGGCACCACCGCAACTGCTGAGGAGATCGCCGACACGGCCGTCACTCAGCCCCTCATCGTTGCCGCCACCATCCTGGCCTATCAGGAGTTGCTCAGACGCGACCAGCTGCCTGCCAACGACGATCTCCTGGTGGCCGGGCACTCGGTCGGCGAGATCGCGGCCTACGCGATCGCCGGGGTTATCGGCGTCGATGACGCTGTCGCACTGGCCGCAACCCGGGGCGCCGAAATGGCTAAGGCATGCGCTAACGAACCGACCGGCATGTCGGCAGTGCTCGGCGGCGATGAAGCCGAGGTGCTCAGCCGCCTAGAGCAGCTCGACTTGGTGGCAGCTAACCGCAACGCGGCCGGCCAGATTGTTGCCGCAGGCCGGCTGACCGCCTTGGAAAAACTTGCCGAAGACCCGCCAGCCAGGGCCCGGGTACGGGCACTCGATGTTGCCGGAGCCTTCCACACCGAGTTCATGGCGTCGGCCCTGGACGGCTATGCGGCGGCCGCGGCCCAGATCGCGACCGCCGAACCCACCGCCACCTTGCTGTCCAATTATGATGGCAAACCGGTGTTATCGGCAGCGTCGGCGATGAACACCTTGGTTGCCCAGATCATCCGGCCCGTGCGCTGGGATCTGTGCACCGAGACGCTGCGTCAGCACAATGTTGTGGCTATCGTCGAGTTTCCGCCCGCGGGGACGCTCACCGGTATCGCCAAACGTGAGCTTCGGGGAGTTGTGACGCATGCCGTGAAAACACCCGCAGACCTGGACGGGTTGGCCGGGCTATCAAGCCATGTCGCCTAGCGTGGCCCGCAGCGGCGCGGGGCTAGGACTGTGGTCAAAAACCAGTACAACCACACATCGCAAGTGAGTCCCTTGTAACGCATTACCAAGGGACTCAAACACATTACGAAGGGAAACGCTGTGCCCGTTAGTCAAGAAGAAATCATTGCCGGTCTTGCTGAGATCATCGAAGAGGTGACCGGTATTGAGCCGTCCGAGATCACCCCGGAGAAGTCGTTCGTCGACGACCTCGACATTGACTCGTTGTCGATGGTTGAGATCGCCGTTCAGACCGAGGACAAGTACGGCGTGAAGATCCCCGACGAAGACCTCGCCGGCCTACGCACCGTTGGTGATGTCGTCACCTACATCCAAAAGCTCGAGGAAGAGAACCCCGAAGCCGCCACCGCGATTCGGTCGAAGCTCGAGACCGAGAACCCGGAAAAGGTTGCGGCGGTTCGGGCAAGGCTCGAAGCGGACAGCAAGTGACCAAACCTTCCACTGCTAATGGCGGTTACCCCAATGTTGTGGTAACCGCTGTTACAGCGACGACATCCATCTCGCCGGACATCGAGAGCACGTGGAAGGGCTTGCTGGCAGGCGAGAGCGGCATCCGTGTCCTCGAAGACGACTTCGTCAGCCAGTGGGACCTGGCAGTCAAGATCGGCGGGCATCTCAAGGAGTCCATCGACGACCACATGAGCCGACTGGACTTGCGACGCATGTCCTATGTCCAACGGCTAAGCAAGTTGCTGAGCGGTCAGCTGTGGCAGGCCGCCGGCAGTCCAGAGGTGGATCCGGACCGATTCAGCGTGGTTGTCGGCACCGGCTTGGGCGGTGCCGAAAGGATCGTCGAAAGCTACGAGCTGATGAACGAGGGCGGCCCCCGCAAGGTGTCGCCGTTGGCCGTGCAGATGATCATGCCCAATGGCGCCGCAGCCGTGGTCGGCCTGCAGCTGGGCGCACGGGCGGGGGTAATCACCCCAGTCTCGGCCTGTTCTTCGGGTTCGGAAGCGATCGTCCATGCTTGGCGGCAGATCGTTATGGGAGACGCCGACGTTGCCGTATGCGGTGGCGTTGAGGGCCCCATCGAAGCGCTGCCTATCGCGGCGTTCTCCATGATGCGGGCCATGTCGACGCGCAATAGCGAGCCGGAGCGGGCGTCACGTCCGTTCGATAAAGACCGCGACGGATTTGTCTTCGGCGAAGCCGGTGCGCTCATGCTCATCGAGACCGAAGAACACGCCAAGGCCCGTGGCGCTAAGCCGCTGGCCCGGTTGATGGGTGGCGCGATCACCTCAGACGCCTTCCACATGGTGGCGCCGGCGGCAGATGGTGTGCGTGCCGGGCGGGCCATGACCCGAGCGTTGGAGCTGGCCGGTTTATCCGCCAAGGACGTCGACCACATCAATGCGCACGGGACGGCTACCCCGATCGGCGACACCGCGGAAGCCAATGCCATCCGGGTCGCGGGCTGTGAAAATGCTGCGGTTTATGCGCCGAAATCGGCGTTGGGGCATTCCATTGGCGCGGTCGGCGCGCTGGAGTCGGTGCTCACGGTGCTTGCGCTGCGTGACGGCGTTATCCCCCCCACACTGAATTACGAGACACCGGATCCCGAAATCGATCTCGACGTGGTCGCCGGCGAACCGCGCTACGGCGACTACCACTACGCGATCAACAACTCGTTCGGTTTCGGCGGGCACAACGTCGCGCTCGCTTTCGGGCGATACTAGAGCACGGAAGGACTGGGTCCCTAGATCAATGGCCACACCGCCAACATCGTCACAGCTGGTTACCGGGAAAGGCTTTCCCGCTGTGGTCGTTACCGGCATCGCCATGACGACCGCCCTGGCATCTGACGCTGAAAACACCTGGAAACTGCTACTGGACGGGCAAAGCGGAATCCGTAAGCTCGATGATCCGTTTGTCTCGGAGTATGACCTGCCGGTCCGTATTGGCGGGCATCTTGTCGAGGAATTCGATACCCAGCTAACCCGGGTTGAGTTGCGGCGGATGAGTTATCTGCAGAAGATGTCCACCGTGTTGGGGCGGCGGGTCTGGGACAACGCCGGCGCGCCTGAGGTGGACAC
>JAIENC010000310.1 GCA_019751635.1 Mycobacteriaceae bacterium | reverse complement strand
GCCGGCGACCACCCACCGCGATGCAAAACCCGCCGGCCCCGAGCCATAGTCTGGTCAGATGCCTACCCCGGACCGGCTTTATTTCCGCCAACTGCTCTCCGGACGAGATTTTGCCGTCGGTGACATGATCGCCACACAAATGCGAAACTTCGCCTACCTGATAGGCGACCGCCAGACCGGTGATGCCGTACTAGTCGATCCGGCATACGCCGCCACGGAGCTGCTCGACACGCTGGCCGCCGATGACATGCACCTGTCTGGGGTGTTGGTGACACATCACCATCCCGATCATGTCGGGGGCTCCATGATGGGTTTCCAACTCGCCGGGTTAGCCGAGTTACTGGACCACGTCAATGTCCCAGTGCATGTGAATACCCATGAAGCGCTGTGGGTTTCGCGAGTTACCGGGATCAGCATGGGGGATCTCACCACCCATGAGCATCACGACAAGGTCAGCATTGGCGATATCGAAATCGAATTTCTGCACACCCCCGGCCATACGCCGGGCAGCCAGTGTTTTCTGCTCGACGGTCGGCTAGTAGCCGGTGACACGTTATTCCTCGAAGGGTGCGGACGCACCGACTTTCCTGGCGGTAACTCCGACGACATGTATCGAAGCCTGCACCAACTCGCACAGCTTCCCGGTGATCCAACCGTATTTCCCGGACACTGGTATTCAGCCGATCCGAGCGCGGCACTGTCCCATGTCAAACGCTCCAATTACGTGTACCGCGCCGCCGATCTCGATCAATGGCGAATGCTGATGGGCAGCTAGCGAACGCGTCCTAGGGGCTGCGTAACGTGTCGACCGAGCACGCCAATGCGCCACCGGAGATCGAAGGAGTAAGAATGGACGGCCCGGTCACCTATACCCGCAAAGATTCCATCGCGGTGATCACCATGGACGACGGTAAAGTCAACGTGCTGGGACCAACGATGCAACAGGCCATCAACGACGCGCTGGACCAGGCCAACGCCGATGATGTTGGCGCTGTGGTGATCGCCGGCAATCATCGCGTGTTCAGCGGCGGATTCGATCTGAAAATCTTGACCTCCGGCCAGCCGCAACCGGCGATGGACATGCTCAAAGGCGGTTTTACGCTTAGCTATCGGCTGTTGTCCTATCCCAAACCGGTGGTCATGGCCTGCACTGGCCACGCGATCGCGATGGGCGCGTTTCTGCTGGCCAGTGGTGACCATCGGGTGGCGGCGCCGGCTTACAACATTCAGGCCAACGAAGTCGCAATTGGCATGACCATTCCTTACGCGGCATTAGAGGTGCTCAAGCTGCGCTTGACGCCTTCGGCGTACCAGCAGGCCACCGGCCTGTCCAAAACGTTCTTTGGCGAAACCGCCATCGCCGGCGGATTTCTCGATGAGATCGTGCTGCCCGACATGGTGCTAAACCGCGCCGAGGAAGCAGCCCGGGAATTCGCTACGCTCAAGCAGCCGGCGCACACCGCAACCAAGCTGCGGGCCCGCGCCGATGCCCTCAAAGGTATTCAAGCCGGCCTAGACAATATGGCCGCCGAGTTCGGGCTATAACCGCGGCAGATCCAAAAGCGGGAATGAACGCGGTGGCCAGCTATCAAAGGTGGCCACCGCGTCCCCATCGCCTCCTCGCTTCAGCCAGTGTGCCACGCGCACGCCGACCAGTCACGCCACCGAGCTACCGGAATCGTTCCAGGTATGCCGGCCAGTCCCAGGTGGACAGGAAATCCTGCGCCGCAGCGTAGCCGTTGTCGTAAAGTTCGTGTAACCGTTTTCCGGAGATGCCGAAATCAAGGACCCCAACATTGGTTGATTCGATCTGAATAGCCCGTGACTTGACCCACGGTTGATTCACATGAGTCTGATCGCGGCCAACCAATATCGTGGTGAGCAGACTTTCCAGCAGAGCCGTCTGCTTCAAAAGACGTAGCGAGCGAAACGCGGGCATCACTTCACTAATGCCTTCAGCAATCCTGGGCAGGACCGTGATGCCAAAGGTGGGCCAACGGGGCGGTTTACCGTCGGGCCGGTCGAACGTATCGACGGGGAAATTGGACAGCACACCGCCATCCACCAAGGTCGAGGTCTCCCCGGTGGCCGCGGTGAGGGTCACCGGACGGTAAAAGAACGGAATGGCCATCGACGCACGTACCGCATCAGCGACGAGCTGCTCATCGGGGTCTAGTCCGTAGAGCCGTTGATAGTCCCACGGCAATCGCACCAGCTGTGCTCCGGTGACGTCGGCGACCGTGACGACTAACTTGTAGTGCCGTTCGCCAAGCAAGTGCTCCCCGTCGAGGGCTAGATCGCCGAAGGTGGTCACCCCCAGGTTTTTGAGTTCACTGCGAATCCATTCGTAGGCAAAATCACCCCGATACATAGCGGTGTCCCGCAACAAACCCCAGGCCGCACCGAGAAAGGGAATGGGCGCACGGTCACGCCACTTACTCAACGGTACCGACAACGCAAGTTCCCGCACTTGGTGGCTGGTCAACTGGTCGCCTTGAGATGCCGCCGCCAAAATCGCCGCAACCACCGAACCTGCGGACACCCCCGACACCCGTTTGAACGAGTAGCCAGCGTCCATGAGCGCAACGATGGCGCCCACTAAACCGATGAATTTGACGCCCCCGCCAGAGAGCACAACGTCAGCAGGATGACGTTCCTGCGTGGATCGATTGGCTGTCTTAGCCATCTCAGCCACCTCCCTTCCGCGGGAGTGTAGCCAGCCACTAAGCCGAGCAGAGGCTGTTTGCCCGTACGGAATTAGGGCGTTACCGTTGCGGTTTGACTGAATTGAGCAATCCGGCCGAGCCCGCCCTAGCGCCGCTGAGCGACGCACACGACGAGCGTGGCGCGCGCATTGCCCTCTATGCGCTGTGCGTGAGTTTTTTCATGATCGGACTGGACGCCACGGTCGTCAATGTCGCTATTCCCGCGATTCAGCTGTCGGTGCGAGCGAGTTTGACCGACATGGTGTGGGTGAACAGCGTCTACGCCTTGTGCTACGCGGTTCCGTTGATTGTGGCCGGACGGCTCGGTGACCGATGCGGGCTTAAACGGGTATTTCTGGCTGGGCTGGCCGGGTTCACCCTAGCCTCACTGGTCTGTGCTCTAGCACCGAATGCTGAGGTATTGATCGGTGCGCGAGCAGCCCAAGGACTGGCGGCAGCACTCATGGCCCCGCAGACGATGAGCCTGATTGTGCATCTGTTTGCGATCGAGCACCGCAGTGCCGCCCTAGGGACCTGGGGCGCGGTGGGCGGGGCGGCGATGGCCGCCGGGCCGTTGGTGGGCGGACTGATAGTCACAACACTGGGGTGGCGATCGATCTTCCTGATTAATCTGCCGATCGGGATTGCCGGCTTTATCGCGGCGCTGCGCTGGGTCCCCGATCGGCAGCCGCATCGGCAGCACAGCTTCGACGTGCTGGGAGTGTTGCTCAGCGGAGCGAGCCTGTTCGCTCTGGTCTTCGCCATTCAAAATGGCGCACAATACCGCTGGGGCACCATCCGCGGGCCGATCTCGATCGGCTTGGTGGCCGCGTTTGGTGTGGTGTGCCTTGTGGTGTTTGTGCTCTGGCAGCAACACAATCGGCAAGAACCCTTGCTACCGCTGCGCCTGTTCACGCACCGAAATTTCTCCGCCGCAAGCGTCGCCGTTTTGGCGATGGGCGCAGCAATGGGCGGTTTGCTTTTACCGCTCATGGTGTATCTGCAAACCGGCTTAGGTTATTCAGCGCTAGCCGCTGGTGCGACCGCGGCACCAATGTTTTTCGTCTCGTCGTGGTGTGCTCATCTCACCGGCCGGATCGCTGACCGGGTGAATCCTGCGTTGCTTACCGGGTTCGGCTTCGGCATCTGGGCGGTGGGCATCGCGGTATTGGTATGGCTGCTTGGCCTCGACGCATCGTGGTGGCTGCTGTTGACCCCTTTACTGATCGCCGGGGTCGGCCTCGGTGCTGTGATGGTGTCGTTGGCCGGAATCGCTACTCGCGACCTGCCCGTCGAGCTGGTTGGCGCGGCCTCAGGAGTTTTCAACACCACCCGACAGGTCGGCTACGCCCTGGGCATCGCGGCCGCCGGCCTGCTCTTGCAGGCCGGCATCGGTTCGAGCGCTACCGCCACCACCCAGATCACGCTGGCGTCTCCCCTGGTCATGCTTATCGTGGGCATGGGCTGCTGCACGCTTGTCCGCAACTAGGTCGCGCCACGTGCCGAATGGATGTACGCTGCGCCGGCAGATCTTCAATCCGGATCGGGAGCCTTATGCGGATCGTCGTTGACCTGAACCGATGCCTGGGCTACGCGCACTGCGTGCCGCTAGCCCCCGATGTACTCAAGCTCAGCGGCGAAGAAATCCTCAGCTATGACCCCAACCCCGACGATAGCCAGCGCCAACGAGTGCTCCGGGCTGCCGCCGCATGCCCGGTACAGGCGATCATCGTGGACCAGCTAAGCGATGAGTAAAAGATCCGTGGTGAGCAGGCCATGAACAGCTTCAAAGACACCGGCCGCATCGTTATTGTCGGCGCCTCGCTGACTGGGCTTCGCGCCGCTGAAGCGCTGCGCCATGAAGGGTTTCGCGGGCAGCTGACTATCGTCGGTGATGAGCCTGGCGAACCTTACGACCGGCCTCCCCTGTCCAAGCAAGTGCTCAAAGGCTGGGTCGGCGCCGACCACACGAAGCTGCCACGGCTGGCCAAGCTGGACGCTGACTGGCGGCTGGGTACCGCGGCGACCGCCCTGGACCGGGTTAATGGCACGGTGCGTTTGGCTGACGGTAGCCAGATCGGTGGCGATCGCCTGCTCATCGCCACCGGCGTGCGGGCGCGACCATGGCCCAATCCACTCGAAGCCGCGTTGACCGGTGTCTACACGCTGCGCACCAACGACGATGCCGGGCGATTGCGTGCGGCCTTGGCGGCCCGACCACGACGAGTGCTGATTATTGGGGCGGGTTTTATCGGCTCCGAGGTGGCCTCGATCTGCCGCGAACTCGACCTGGACGTCACGGTGACCGATCGTGGCCCGGCCCCGTTGTCCGGCGCGCTCGGCGGAGTGATCGGCGCGATCGCCGCCGACCTGCAGCGCGCAGCCGGAGTCGATCTTCGTACCGGTGTCTCGGTGCTGGCGTTGGAGGGGGATGCCAGCGGGCACGTGCGTCATGCGCGGCTCTCCGACGGCAGCTCGCTGGACGTCGATGTGGTGGTGACCTCGCTAGGGTCGATCCGCAACGTCGAATGGCTCGACGGAGCGGGGTTGGCCGCCGGGTTCTGGGGGGTGGGATGTGACGCCGGCTGCCGGGCCTTCGATATCAATGGCGTAGTCACTGATCACGTTTTTGTGGCGGGTGACATCGCCCGGGCACCGCATGTGCTCTACGACTACCAATTCCTGGCGATGGAGCACTGGGACAACGCCGTATTGGGTGCCCGGGTCGCCGCGCACAACATGGTCTGCGACGAGATGGATCGATGGGCGCACCTGCTGATCCCGCAGTTCTGGTCAGGCCAGTTCGGCGTCAACATCAAGTCTGTCGGGGTACCTTCATTCGGCGATGAAATGGTCTTCACCCAAGGCTCGGTCAAGCAACGCCGGTTTGCCGCCGCCTACGGGCGCCGCGGCCGCATTGTCGGTGCCGTTACCGTTAACCACGGCAAATGGATCGATTATTACCGTGATCAGATCGAGCGGTCGGGGCCCTTCCCCCCGCATCCGCCAGGTTTCGATTTCCCCGAAGATATGCGGGTGCGGGCCGCCGATTTCCCGGAGCGCGGCTTGCCGACCGAGGCGCCGAATGTGGTGCTAACCGGGCATGACCCCAGCGAGCGCCGGGCCGAGTTTCGCCAATGCCAGCCCCACCACGAGCGATGAATAGTCAACAACAAGGACAGCGCATGACTCCGGAAGAAGCTTTTGACGCCGCCATGCGCCAGGAAAACCGCGCTAATCCTTATCCGTACTTCGATGAGCTGCGCAAGACGCCGGTCGTGCGCGTACGCAACGGTATCTACGCGGTGACTGGATACCCCGAGCTCGTCGCGCTGTCCCACGATCCCCGAGTCAGTTCGCAGCAGCACACAACCCACCCCGACCACGATCCAAGCATGATCGCCCAAGACCCACCCGACCACGACCGGGCACGTCGCCAATGCATGCGTTTTTTTGGGCCGCCCCATGCGCCGGAGCTGATCCCCCGCCAAGAACCCATGTGCCAGCAGATTGTCAACCAGCTATTGGACAACGCCACTGGCCGGACGAACATGGACGTTGTCGACGAGTTCGCCTATCCACTGCCGGTCACCGTGATCTGCCGGATCATGGGCGTCCCCATCACCGACGAACCCCGGTTCCATGCCTGGATCACCGACGTGATTGCCGGCATCTTCAATGTCGGCCCCGACCTGGAGACCGAACAGGGCCAAGAGCTGCTCGCTCACGGGGAAATCGCCAGACTCGAGCTACAGAAATACATCATCGGGTTGGTTAAAAAAGCCAAGAAATCACCGGGACCAGGAATGATTTCCCAACTGGTGCACCTTGATGGTCCCGATGGGCCGATGTCGCCCAGTGAGATCGTCAACAACATCATCCTGCTGTTCGTCGCCGGTCACGATTCGACTGTCAATCTCATTGCGCACTGTGTGCTCACCATGCTGCGCAACCCGTGGTCGATTGAGTTGTTGAAGGACCGACCAGAGTTGATTCCGGGTGCCATCGAAGAAGTGCTGCGGCTACAGTCATCGGTCCAGTTTTTCCCGACGCGGTCGGCATTGGCCGACATCGACATCGCCGGTACCACCATCCCCCGAGGCGCCCCCATTTATCTGATGTACGGCGCGGCCAACCGCGATCCACGACGCTTCACTGATCCGCACACGTTCAACCCGCAACGCACCGACAACGCACACGTCGGCTGGGGCCGCGGCATTCACATTTGTTTCGGCGGTCCACTGGCCCGCCTCGAGGTCAACACCGCGATCGAGGCGTTCTTAGGCCGGGTGGAAAATCCGCGGCTAGTGCAGGACCCGCCGCCCTACCGAATCAGCCAAGTCTTTCGTGGTCCCCAGCATCTGCTCATCGATTACGATCGGATTCTGCCGGCCGTCGACAGCCCTTGCGCTGTTCCGGGGTAACACTACGATGGCACTTCATCTGCACCGTGCCGAACGCACTGATCTGCTTGCCGACCAGCTTGGCGCACTGTTGGCTACCCCACTGCCGGACCCGTTCACCGAAGAACTCGTGCTCGTTGCGGCACGCGGTGTGGAGCGCTGGCTCAGCCAGCGGCTCTCGCATCTGCTGGGCCGCCGCCCCGGACATCGTGGCGACGGAATCTGCGCCGGCGTTCTGTTCACCAATCCGCAGTCCTTAATCACCGAGATCACCGGCACGGTCGACCATGATCCCTGGTCCGCCGAAGCCATGACCTGGCCCCTGATGAAGGTCATCGACGCGAGCCTGGACCAGCCCTGGTGCCGCACTCTGGCAACGCATCTAGGCCACTATCACACCGGGCCGCAGGCGCGGGTGCGACGTGGTCGACGGTATGCGGTAGCACGTCGGTTGGCGGGATTATTCGCCTCTTACGCCCGCCAAAGACCCCAACTACTCGCCGACTGGTTGGCGGGTGTCCCCACAGAACTCGACACTGACCTGGCTTGGCAACCGAAACTCTGGCAAGCGCTGGTGGCCACCATCTCTGCCGATCCCCCGCACCTGCGACACCGTAAAACCGTGGCCGCGCTGCGGGCAGCACCGACCAACCTGCCGGCGCGACTCTCCCTGTTCGGGCATACCCGGCTGGCGTACACCGACGTCGAACTGCTGGACGCACTGGCCACCCACCACGATGTGCACCTGTGGCTTGCCCATCCCAGCAACCAACTCTGGCAAGCCTTGGCTGGCAGCCACGGCGTGGTGCCACGCACTGCGGACACCAGCCGGCACGCAGTCCAGCATCCTTTATTGCAGACCCTGGGCCGGGATCTGCGTGAGCTGCAACGACTACTGCCGAAGCACCCAGCTACCGACGAATTCCTTGGTGCCGCCTGCACCACCGAGAACCTGCTGGGCTGGCTGCAATCCGATATCGCCGCCAATGCAACCCGGCCGCAACACCGAACTATGGCCGCCACTGATCGATCCGTGCAAATCCATAGTTGCTACGGATCGGCCCGACAGATCGACGCATTACGTGATGTGCTGTTGGGACTACTCGCTGACGACCCGACTTTAGAACCCCGCGACATCGTGGTGATGTGCCCCGATATCGAGACCTATGCGCCGCTCATCGTCGCTGGTTTCGGTCTCGGCGAGGCCGCTATCGACGGCCACCCCGCACACCGGTTACGCGTCCAACTAGCTGACCGAGCACTGACGGCAACCAATCCCGTGCTGGATGTTGCCACCGAGCTGCTGGCTATTGCCGATAGCCGGGCCACCGCAAGCCAGGTACTCAACCTTGCCGAGGCCATTCCCGTGCGGGAAAAATTCGGGTTCGACGACGAAGACCTAACCACCCTCGCCGGCTGGGTACGCGAGGCGGGAATCCGCTGGGGCTTCGATCCACCCAGTCGTGCACCGTACGGCCTCGAGCGGATCATCCAGAACACCTGGCGATTCGGGCTCGATCGCATTCTCACCGGGGTGGCGATGTCCGACGACTCACAGGCTTGGCTAGGCACCGCGCTGCCACTGGACAATGTCAGCAGCAATCAGATAGAGCTGGCCGGAAAGTTCGCTGAATACCTTTCGCGGCTCCAGCACGTCATCGAAAAATTTAGCAGCACAATGCCTTTAGAATCTTGGCTACACGCTTTGCGGGATGGCATCGACCTACTGACCCGGGTACGCCCCGATGCGGCCTGGCAGTCCGCCGAGCTTGACCGCATCCTTTCCGCAGTGCGCGACCAAGCCCGCTCGCACGCCACTACCGCCCTGCAACTCGCCGATGTGCGCGCCCTGCTGGCAGATCAGCTCACCGGCCAGCCCACTCGAGCAAATTTTCGGACCGGCACCTTGACCGTATGCACTATGGTGCCCATGCGCTCAGTTCCGCACCGGGTGGTCTGCCTGGTCGGCCTGGATGATGGGGTTTTCCCACGGCTAGACCTTGTCGACGGTGACGACGCGCTGGCCCGCCAACCAGTCACCGGCGAACGCGATGTCCGTTCCGAAGACCGGCAACTGCTGCTCGACGCGGTGTGCGCAGCGACCTCGGTCCTGGTGATCACCTACACCGGTGCCGATGAACATAGCGGCCAAGTCCGCCCACCGGCAGTACCGCTGGCCGAGCTATTGGATGCCCTGGATCACACCACCACCGAATCGGTGCGCGATCGCATACTTGTGCGACATCCGTTGCAGCCGTTCGATATTCGCAATACAATTCCCGGCGAGCTGATACCCGCTCAACCCTTTACTTTCGACCCTACCGCCCTGATATCAGCTCAAGCTGCCGTTGCACAAGGCAAGCCACGCAAATCGCGAAAACTCTTTAATGGCAAGCTTTTACCTCGAAAATCTACCGACGAGCTAGCGGTAGCCGAACTGCAGACGTTCTTCAAAGATCCCGTCAAAGGATTCTTTCGGTCCTTGGATTACCCGCTGGCGACCGACATCGATACGTCCGAAGACGAGATTCCCGTCGACATCGATAGCTTGCAGGAGTGGTCGGTCGGCAACCGACTGCTGAACCACATGCTGCACGGCATGGATCGCCGTATCGCGATCGAGACCGAGTGGCGTCGCGGCACGCTGCCGCCCGGGCAGCTGGGCTGGCGCATAGTCCAAGAAATAGGCGCGCAAGCCGCAGAGCTTGCCGCGGTAGCCGCCACCTATCGGCGTGCCGCAGCCCGCGCCGAAGATGTCGACGTCGACTTGGGCAACCAGCGCCGCCTCAGCGGTACCGTGACCGCAGTTTTTGACCATCAACTCGTGTCAGTTACCTACGCCACATTAGCCGGTAAACACCTCCTCCAAACCTGGATTTCCTTACTGGCCTTGAAAGCAAGCTATCCGGAAAAGGATTGGTCTGCAGTGTGTATCGGGCGCACTCAACGTAGCGAGCGGATCGCCCAGCGGGTACTGGCAGCACCCGCTAATGCCACAACCGTGTTGAGTGAGCTGGTGCAGCTCTACGACAACGGGCACCGCGAACCGCTACCGCTGCCAATCCGAACGTCCTACGCCTGGGCACAAGCCCGACTAGCCGGTAAAAATCCGCTAACCGCAGCGGGCTACCGCTGGCATACGCAGCACAACTATCGCGGTGAAAATGCTGAACCAGCCCACGTCGAAGTATGGGATCGCAACGCCGGGCTGGATGTGCTGCTGAGTCCGCCGCAGCCCGGCGAAGAAATCGACGGCGAGAATACCCGACTGGGCGCACTAGCCGCCCGACTGTGGTTCCCGCTGCTGCGGGCCGAGCAACGGGAACCATAGATGGATCGTTTCGACTTGCTGGGCCCGTTGCCCAGTATCGGTTCTCGCACAATGCTGGAAGCCAGCGCGGGTACCGGAAAAACCTTCGCATTAGCCGGTCTGGTCACCCGCTACATCGCCGAGGGGATAGCCAGCTTGGACCAGATGCTGCTGATTACTTTTAGTCGCGCAGCCACCCGCGAGCTGCGCGAAAGGGTACGCGATCAGATCGCGGAAGCTGCTGCAGCACTGCAAAATTCGTTACACTACGACAATGAATTGATCACTTATCTGCGCTGCGCCACCGCGCAAGAACGTGCTCAGCGATGCCATCGACTGCGTGATGCGCTGGCCAGTTTCGACGCTGCGACCATCGCTACCACGCACCAATTCTGCCATGTAGTGCTGAAATCTCTTGGCGTAGCTGGCGATAACGATCCTCGCGCCGAGCTAACCGAAAGCCTTGACGAACTCATCCAGCAAATCGTCGACGACCTTTATCTCATCCACTTTAGTCAGGTCCGCGACGATGCCGCAGCTTCCCTACTGGGCTACCACGAAGCACTCACCCTGGCCCGCAAGGTACTTGACGATCCCTGCGCACAGCTGCGTCCGCACGAACCGCCGGCCGACTCGCTGGCCACGGTCCGGTTGCAGTTTGTCACCGAGGTGCGCAACGAGTTCGAGCTGCGCAAGCTTCGCCTGGGCATCCTCAGTTATGACGATCTGCTGCAAAGTTTAGCGAAAAGCCTTGACCAGCAAGACTCTCCAGCGAGAAAACGCATGCAACAGCGCTGGCCGATTGTCCTGGTGGATGAGTTCCAAGACACCGATCCGTTGCAGTGGCAGATAATCGACCGAGCGTTCAACATCAATTGCACGCTCATCCTGATCGGCGACCCTAAACAGGCGATCTATGCATTCCGCGGCGGCGATATCGTCACCTACCTCAAGGCAGCCCGTTGCGCCGATCAGCGCTACACCCTGGGGGTTAATTGGCGCAGCGATCAGGTGCTCGTGCAGAGCTTGCAGACCGTGCTGCGGGGCGCAGAGCTCGGGGATGCCGACATTGTGGTGCACGACGTGCACGCCCACCATCAGGGCCATCGGCTCCGGAACGCCCCGCGTAACCAACCGTTTCGACTGCGGGTGGTCAACCGCTCAGCATTCGGACGCACCGGTACCCAAACCATTCCAATCGAAGCCTTACGCACCCACATCTCAGCCGACCTGGCTGCCGATATCGGCGCACTGTTGGCCAGTAACGCCACCTTCAAGGGGGCGCCACTCCAGGCCGGCGATATCGCCGTGATCGTCGAACGCGACAAAGACGCACAGTCATGCTTAATCGCGTTGGCGCAAAGCGGAATTCCAGCCATTTATACCAGTGATACCAACGTGTTTAGCTCCGAGGCCGCCGAGCACTGGCTACGCCTGTTGACCGCCTTTGACCAGACTCAGCGCAGCGGGTTGGTACGGGCCGCGGCAACAACAGTGTTCTTCGGTATGACCGCCGACGATTTAGCGGCCGGCGACGATACGCTCACTGATCAGGTGGCCGAAACGCTACGGATCTGGGCGGGTTATCTGCGAGAGCGTGGTCCAGCAGCGGTGTATGAAGCTGCACTGGTGACGGCACTGGGTCGTCGGGTGCTCAGTGCGCAAGGCGGCGAGCGCATGATGACCGATTTAGCCCACGTCGCCCAGCTGCTGCAGGAGCGTGCACATCGCGACCGGCTGAGCTTGCCGGGACTGCGGAACTGGTTACGCCGCCAGCGCGATGAACCCGAAGGCAACCGAGAGCGCAACCGTCGCCTAGACAGCGATGCGGCGGCGGTCCAGATCATGACGGTGTGGGGCAGCAAAGGCCTGCAGTTCCCTATTGTTTACTTGCCGTTCGCATTTAACCGACACGTTTTCTTCGATGATGTTCCGCTTTTTCATGACGACGCCGGCGTGCGCTGCCTGCACGTCGGCGGTCCAGGCAGCCCCGGCCGAGTCGACGTGGAGCGGCTCAGCACCGCCGAGAAAGCACGCAACGACATCCGGCTTACCTATGTGGCGCTCACCCGGGCCCAATCACAGGTGGTTGCCTGGTGGGCGCCGGCACATGATGAGCCCAACGGAGGATTGTCACGGCTGCTGCGAGGTCGCCATCCTGGCCAGGCCGGCGTACCGGATCGATGTGTCCCCAAAGTCTCCGACGAGCAGGCCATGACCCAGTTTCGGGAGTGGGCAGCCGTTGGCGGTCCGGTGATCGAGGAATCGTTGCTGCGCACCGCGCCCGCCATTGCCCGCCACCAAGCACCGACCGATCTGGCGGTACGCCACTTCCACCGCAACATCGACACTGGCTGGCGCCGCACCTCCTACTCCGCGCTGATCCGCACCGCAGGCGAGGACGAGGTGAGCAGTGAAACAGACGTTGCGGTGCGTGATGATGAAGTTGCCGAGGTGGCCCTTGAGAGTGCGCCCGCCAGGGACACTGACCTGGTTTCGCCGATGGCGTTACTGCCCGCGGGGGCAGCGTTCGGGTCGCTAGTGCACGCGGTGTTAGAGACCGCTGATCCGGCCGCACCGGATTTAGCTGGTGAACTAACCACCCAGGTGCACCGACATGCGCCTTGGTGGCCAGTGCAGATCGAGGCCGCGATTTTGGCATCGGCGATGGTGCCGTTGCACGATACCCCGCTGGGCCCGCTGGCCGCTGGCCTGACTCTGCGCCAGATCCGGCTATCAGATCGGTTGCCGGAGTTGACTTTCGAACTCCCGCTGGCTGGCGGCGACGCCGCCGGCCGAACTGCCGACAACACCGGTGAGTTGAGGTTGTCCGATCTTGGCGCGCTGCTTGGTGCTTATCTTGATCCCGATGATCCGCTGGCCGCCTATGTCAACCGGTTGACCGCGACGGGGCTGGGCGAGCAACCCTTGCGCGGGTATCTGACTGGATCGATCGATGTCGTGCTGCGGTTACCGGGTGAGCGCTATGTGGTGGTGGATTACAAGACCAATATGCTCGGTGAGACCGCCGCCGCCTACCGCGTTGACCGGTTACGTGAGATGATGTTGCACTCCGATTACCTGTTGCAGGCCTTGCTGTATCTGATTGCGCTGCATAGGTTTTTGCGGTGGCGACGCCCCGGTTACGATCCGACTTGCCATTTAGGCGGCGTGCTGTATTTGTTCGTGCGGGGCATGTGCGGGCCGCAGACACCGGTACACGACGAACACCCCAGTGGGGTGTACAGCTGGATGCCGCCTACCGATCTGGTGGTGGCGCTATCGGATCTACTCGACGAAGGGCCAGCGCAGCGTGTCCACTAATCCGGAAGTGGCTATCACCGCGACCGGCCTGCTGCGGATTTTTAACGAAGCCGCCGTGCTGAGTTTTGCTGATGTGCATGTGGCTCAACGCCTTACCGCTTTAGCTGGTGAGCACGACGAATCGGTGGCACTCGCGGTGGCACTGCTGGTGCGCGCAGTACGCGACGGCTCGGTATGCGTGGATCTTGGTACCGTTGCGGCCGATACCGGTTTTCCCGAGTTACCGTGGCCAGAACCGATGTCATGGCTGGCGGCCGTCTCACGCAGCAGGCTCATGGCTAACCCACCGGTGTTGCGGCTGCATGACAATCGGCTGCTGTATCTGGACCGGTACTGGCGAGAAGAAGAACAGGTGTGTACCGACTTGCTCGCCCTGTCGATGCGCGGTGTCCCCACCGCAGTTCCCGACAGTGCGCGACTGTTCCCGCCGGGATATGCAGAGCAACGCGCCGCCGCGGAAATTGCTGTAGCACAATCGGTTACGGTACTCACTGGCGGACCGGGCACCGGCAAAACCACTACCGTGGCCCGGCTGCTCGCGCTGCTGGCCGAACAGGAAGAGCTCGGCGGTAGGCCGCGGCCAAGGATCGCGCTAGCGGCACCAACCGGTAAAGCAGCGGCCCGGTTAGGCGAAGCCGTGAGCGCCGAGATCGCCAAACTCGACGCGGTGGATCAGCGCCGGCTCGCGGGTCTGGCGGCGATGACGCTGCACCGGCTGCTGGGGCCAAGACCGGACGCCTCTGCGACATCGATGCGGTTTAGGCATCATCGCGGTAACCGGCTACCCCATAACGTTATCGTCGTCGACGAGACGTCGATGGTGGCACTCACCATGATGGCGCGGCTACTCGAAGCGGTGCGGCCGGATGCTCGGCTGATTTTAGTTGGCGATGCCGACCAGCTGGTCTCGGTGGCTGCCGGTGCGGTGTTAGCGGATCTGGTAGACGGGCTTTCCACACGATCTGATCGGGCAGTGATTGCGCTGCGTCAATCGCACAGATTCGGGGAGTCGATCGGCGCCCTTGCTCAGGCGATCCGGATCGGTGACGCTGACCAGGCGATAGCGTTGTTGCGGTCCGGGAGCACGCACATCGAATGGATCGATGATGACAACCCGGTTGAAAGCTTGCGCGCGGTGCTGGTCATGCATGCACGGCGGGTACGAGAAGCCGCGCTATTGGGAGCGTGGGAGCTAGCGCTGGCCGCCCTCGATGAGCACCGGCTGCTGTGCGCGCACCGCGACGGACCAGCGGGGGTAACCCAGTGGAATCAGCAGATACAGCGCTGGCTTTCCGACGAGACGGGACACTCCGGGTGGTCACAGTGGTACCCCGGTCGACCGGTGCTCGTGACGGCCAACGACTATGGGCTGGGGGTGTACAACGGTGACACCGGAGTTGTTGTGGTTGACCCCGATCATCGGCCCAGTCTGCGCATAGTGATCTCCGGCGCGACTGGCCCACATACGTTTTCGACCACCCGGTTGAGCAACGTGGAGACCATGTATGCGATGACCATCCACAAGACCCAGGGCAGCCAAGCCAAGGAAGTCACCGTAGTGATGCCGCCGCCGGAATCACGGTTGCTGACCCGAGAACTGCTCTACACAGCGGTCACCCGAGCTACCGACAAAATTCGCCTTGTCGGTACGGAGGCGTCGGTGCGGGCGGCAGTGCGGCGCCGGGTGGCCCGGGCCACCGGGTTGGCCAAACAGCTGCAGGCCGCACCGCGGACCGTACCGCGATAACGTCCGCCTGCTACTCACGCTGGGCGGAGACAAACGAACTCCGCAGCACAAAGTCATCGATCTGTGGGGCGGGCTTGCGGCCATAACTGGCCAACAACTGCTTAGCGGCGGTCACGGCCACCTGCCAACCGTGCCGGCTAAACCAGTCGCCGGCGTCTTCGCGTTCCCCGTAGTACCACAGCTCGTCGGTTCGGGGAATTTCACGGGATGGGTCCACCGTGGTCATCACCGCACGAACGCGGTCCATCGATGCGCGCCGTTGCGCGTGGAACTCTGCATTAAGGGAGTCGGATCCGAATGCCTCAATAGCGATTCGGCTGCCCCGGACTGCCAGAGCGTGTACCCGCTCGAAGAGCAGATCTTGGGCCGCTGCCGGCAAATACGGCAGCAGACCCTCAGCTGACCAGGTACTCAACGCCGAGGCATCCAATCCGGCCTGCTGTAACGCCGAAGGCCAGTCTTGACGTAGGTCCACCGGAACGCCGATCCGACGACAGGTCGGCTCAGCTCCATGGTCCCGCAACGTCGCTTCCTTGAACTGCAGCACTGCGGGCTGATCAAGCTCATACACCGTCACGCCAGCGGGCCAGGGCAACCGCCAGGACCGAGCATCCAGACCAGCAGCCAGAATCACCACCTGCCGAATTCCAGTGTTGGTGGCGTCCAGGAAAAAACTGTCGAAAAAGGCGGTCCGCGAAGCGAAGTAGTCGAGCATCGTCTGCATGCGTAACGGCAAATCAGGTGCTGCTTCGATGACCTCGGCGGGCAGCTCCGGAGCTGCGTACCAGTTCCACCCGCCGTCACCGACGGCGTCGGTGAAGACCCGCGCGAACGGATCACTGATCAACGGATTGGCACTCTCAGTTTCCGCGGCGCGGGCCGCGGCTACCGCCAACGCGGTAGCACCGACGCTCTCGGTGATCTCCCAGCTATCGCTATCAGTTCTGTCCACATCGCTCCCTCCGCGCGAACCACAGGCTGATGTTAAGAGATCGCGTTGACCGCTGTTGCCAATCTTTCTTGAAGCAAGCGCGGCAATGGGATCGACCCGTACTGGTCCAATCCATCTTGGCCAGGGCCGATCGCGGCTTGCATGAAGGCTCTCACGGCCTTTCCCACCGCCGAATCGGGGTACTTCGAGCAAACGATCTCGTAGGTCACCTCGACGATCGGATACGCACCCGGCTGCGTCGGCTTGTAGAACGACGATGTGTCCACCACCAGATCATTGCCGCGTCCCTCGATCTTGGCTCCGGAGATCGTCTTGTCGACCGAGGCCACCGTGATCGCTACCGGGTCCGGGCTGGCCGAGGTGATGATCTGCACCATGTTCAACTCTTTGCCCACCGCAAACGACCACTCGTTGTAGCTGATCGATCCGTCAATCCTGGCCACGGCAGCCGACGTGCCGCTATCGCCGATGGCGCCGTCACCGACACCACCGAGAAACATCTGGCCGGCGCCTTTTCCCCAGGCTCCATGAGAGGCCGCTTCCAGATATTGCTGAAAGTTGCTGGAGTTAGCGGATTGGTCGCTGCGAAAAATGACGTGAATGGGAATGGGGGGCAAACTAATTCCGGTATTGAGTGCCTTAATCGCCGGGTCATTCCACCGGGTGATGCTGCCGTTGAAAATCTTTGCGGTGGTGGGCCCATCCAGATTTAAAGAATTCACCGTATCAATGTGGTAGGTGATCGCGATCGGCTGAAATACCGCCGGCAGATTCCACGCCGGCGAACCACACCGCCGCGCTGCGCGTTCCGGCTGATCCGTAGCGGGGTTTAATGGATCACCGGAACCAGCCAGATCGGTTTTGCTCGTGATGAAATCGGCTATTCCAGCCCCGGAGCCGTTTGCCTTGTAGTGCAGTGTGTACCCCGGACACGCATGGGCATAGGCGTGCACAAACTGCTCCATCGCATTTTCTTGCGCGGTGGCACCGCTGGCGTGCAGATCTTTTTTCCCGCCGCAATCCACTTCGTCTGATGCTGCTTGTGATCCTGAAGCTGGAGATTGATCCTTGCTATCGCATCCTGATAACACCAACACACCGGCGGCGAGCAGGCTCCAGACGGCGCCAGTCCGGTTCAATCGCACAGAACTCCTCCGACCAATCCGAGCGAGGAAAAATTTTCATTAATCCAGTTGCACTGTTTCACTATACAAATCGCGCGAATGCTAGGAAGAGGTTAACTGGCGGTGGCGCGAGCAAACGTCAACACCTGCGAAGCCAACAGATCAAGCTGATGGCAGACCGTGGCATCAACCAGTTCTCCCGTCGCCGAAAAAATTTTGTCGGCCGAGTTAATCGCAACGCCGAGCGGAGTCGGCCAAGCGCGCAGCGCATGGCCGATAGCCCGCAACTGGTCCAGCGTGCCCACCGCAGCTTGCCAACCATAAGCACAGCTGATGCAGCCCCACGGCTTGTTGTCGAGATAGACGCGGGAATCGTCGCGCATATCTTCGATGTAGTCGAGAGCGTTTTTCACCAGTCCAGAGACACCGCCGTGATAGCCCGGTGAGCCGACAATGACGGCATCGGCCTGACGTAGCGCGGCGATCAACTGGATTGCCTCGGGTGTCCGCGCCGGCTCATGTGGGTTATACATCGGCAGATTAATGTCTACACCGCGGTAGAGCATGGTGCGGCCGCCTTGCCGCTCCACCGCCGCCAGACAGTGCCGCAACGCCAGCTCCGTCGACGAATCGGGGCGCAGTGTGCCGCCTACCCCCACAACCAGGGGTCCACTTTGCGTCATGCGGGTAGATCATCCCTGAAGCGGCACGTCCACCCGGACATGGGTACCTTGCGGAGTATCAAGGAATTGGAATACTCCGCCGGCGGCATCGACACGCGCGCGATGTGAGGCCAGGCCAATGTGCCCTAGCCCCATGCGGTGCGCTACCACCTCATGGGTGATTCCCACACCGTTATCGACGACGTCTAGACGGCAGATGCGTTCGGTTACCCATAGGGTGACCGCTGCTTGACTGGCGTGCGAATGACGTACCACATTGGAGAGCAGCTCACGCACCACGCCAAACACAATGGGATCGATGGGATCACGCACCGGGTAATCGATGTCGGTAGCGATCCTGATACCTGAACGCTTGGCCGTGAAGACGGCCAGTTGCTCCACTGCAGCTCCGAGCCCAACCTGCTCAAGCACGGTTGGATGCAGCTCGAAAGTCGCTTGCCGAAGCCGCTCCGAGGCATGTTTGAGGCCAGCCAGCGCTCGGCCCACCCGATCGTCCTGCGGAGTTTCTGCGGCCAGTTCGACCAGTTCATGGCGCGCCGCCAGGACGTCCTGCAGCGGTCCATCGTGAATGGACTCCGCGATGCGGCGTTGCAGTACTTCGGAGGCGGTCATGGTCTGCGCGAGCAATTCTTCCCGCAGCGCACTAAGACGGGCGACTTTGCGGGTGTACTCCTCTCCCCTGCGGGCAACCAATATCGCCGTGCAGCACAAAAATGCGTACAGCACCAACACGTATACGCAGATCGGCCAGCCCAGCAGGGACACTAGCTCCGCGTCTGCCACCACAACGCCCACCAAGCCAACCAGAGTGCACAACAACACGGCAGCCGCTCGACGCCAGGAGACATCAAAGCCCACCAGAACCGGCAGCAGCATCATGGGCAGCAACGGCACCAACGGATGGTGGCGACTGTGGGAGAGGAACTGAAAACCGATCAGCGCCGAAACATCTATCAGGGTAAAGCTGAACAACACCCATCGACCTCTCGCCTCAGGCAGCCAACGGATGAGGGCATACGCAAAAATCAGGGCAGATATCGCGGCCAAGGCATAGCCAGCCAGCAGTGCAGTGATTCGAGGCCATTGGCCTGGGGCAACACCGACGAGCATGGCGGCAACCATCAACCCCAGCACACCGATCCGAAGCACCGAACGAAGCCGGTAGGCGCGCAGCTGCCGTAGACCACTCTCCTCGCGCAGTTCCACATCAAGCACGGGCACCCGAACACTGTAGGCAGCACAATGCATCGCCACCGCGCTAAACTCCAACGATGGCCGAGGCGAGGCCACCCGATAAGGTTCGGGTAGTCGTAGGTGACGATCACCCAATGTTTCGTGAGGGCGTCGTGCGCGCCCTCACCCTCAGTGGCACGGTCGAGGTAGTAGGCGAAGCCAGCGACGGCACTAGCTCACTAGCGCTGATTACCACCCACGTACCCGATGTCGCGCTGCTGGACTACCGAATGCCCGGGATGGATGGCGCGCAGATAGCCGCCGCAGTGCACAGCAACAAACTCCCCACCCGCGTCTTGCTGATATCCGCCCATGACGAAGCGCCGATTGTTTACCACGCGCTGCAACAAGGCGCGGCCGGATTTCTGTTGAAAGACTCGACCCGGTCAGAAATTGTGAAGGCCGTACTCGACTGCGCCAACGGCCATGACGTGGTAGCGCCCGCACTGGCCTCCGGCCTCGCCGGCGAGATCCGCCAGCGCGCCGCTCCGGTGGCACCAGCGCTCAGCACCCGAGAGATCGAGGTACTCAAGCGGATCGCCGGCGGGCAAAGCATCCCGACTATTGCAGCCGAGCTCTTCCTTGCCCCGTCAACAGTGAAGACCCACGTTCAGCGGCTCTACGACAAGCTTGGAGTCAGCGATCGCGCCGCCGCCGTGGCCGAGGCGATGCGCCAAGGGCTACTGAGCTAGGGCGCCAAAAGCCGCCCGCAGATAAGCAAATTCCAAGGAATGTAAGCAAATTTATAGAGTTCGATCCGTTATCGCGTCGTGTTTCTCCTGTGATTAATGTGCGTCAACGTTACGAGGGTGATTTGAGTGTCTGAAGCGCACTCAGCGCCTCAGCCAAGTTGAGGAGTATTCCCTTGGCCGTAAAGGTATTTGGCAAC
>JAIENC010000113.1 GCA_019751635.1 Mycobacteriaceae bacterium | reverse complement strand
GCGACTTGCTCAGCGCCGACCATCAGCTCTGTTAGCTTAGCCGCGACCTGCGGTGACACCGCGCGGCGCTGCTGTTGGGGGGCAGTGGTGTTGATGCTAGCTAGGTCTGGTCCTTTAAGGCCGTCGACCAGATACGGACGCATTGTCACTCCCGCGTTGGCGATGGTCGCTGCCACCAGTGCGTTCTCCAGCGGAGTCAACGCAACATCTTTTTGACCGATACTGGATATTCCCAGTGAAGCGGCATCTGCGATCGGCCCCACAGTCGATTCAGCAACTTGCAGGGGAATAGGGTCCGGAGAGATATCAAGCCCGAATGAACGTGCTGTGCCGCGGATGGCGGCGGCTCCGGTAAGCAACCCTAGCTGTACGAATGCCGTGTTGCAGGACAAGGCGAACGCTTCGGCTAGGGCCACCGTCGGCTCGGTACCGCACGCGGCGCCAGCATAGTTTTCCACCGCAGCCGTGCTGTCCGGCAAGGTCGTTCTAGGTGCTGAGATCAGCTGCTCGTCCGGGGTGAACCCGGCCTGTAGTGCCGCCGCGGTGGTGATCACTTTGAAGGTGGAACCAGGTGGATATGTCTCGGAGATAGCGCGATTGATCAGGGGCGACTCAGGATCGTCACGCAACTGTTGCCAGGCTCGCTCTTGTTCCTGCGGATCATGCGAGGACAACAGATTCGGGTTATACGACGGCGCTGACACCAGTGCCAGTATCTTGCCGGTGGATGGTTCCAAAGCCACCACAGCGCCTTTGCACGGACCACCACATCCTTGCTGCATCGCATCCCAGCCGACCTGCTGCATATGTGGGTTGATGGTGGTGTCGACATTGCCTCCGTGCGGGTCGCGACCGACGAAAAAGTCGGCCAGTCGCCTGCCGAAGAGTCGTTCGTCGGATCCATTCAATAAAGGGTCTTCAGCCCGTTCGAGGCCGGTACTGGAATAACGAAGCGAATAGAAGCCAGTAATCGGTGCATAGACAAAAGGGTTGGGGTACACACGTTGGAAACGGAATCGGCTATCGGTAGCTACCGAATACGCCAACAACTGTCCACCAGCGGTAATTTGACCGCGTTGGCGAGAATATTCGTCAAGCAGAACTCGCTGGTTGCGAGGATCGCTTCGCAGTCCGTCCGCAGTGAAAACCTGAGTCAATGTGGCGTTGAGTAGTAGTAGCACCACTAACGCCATCACAGCCGCCGAAATCCGGCGCAGAGAGGCATTCATACCCGCTTGATCACCTCGGTACTGGCCGTGGCGATGGGCTCGAGGGGTTGGGTACTGCCCTGCCGGGTGCGGAATGGGCGGCGAGCGCTGTGCGAGATGCGGGCCAGGATGGCCAACAAGACATAGTTAGCTAGTAGTGAGGATCCCCCGTAGGACAGCCACGGTGTCGTCAAACCAGTCAGCGGGATGAGCCGGGTTACGCCGCCAACGACAATAAATAATTGAATACCCAGAGTTGCTGCCAAGCCGGCCGCGAGTAACTTCCCGAAACTGTCGCGAGTGGCGATCGCGGTGCGTAAACCACGAATAATGACGATGGTGTAGAGCATGAGCAGACTAGCCATTCCCACCAACCCGAGTTCCTCGCCGAATGCAGCGATAATGAAATCGGTAGATGCTGCTGGAACGGTGTCTGGTTGGCCGTTGCCTAATGCGGTGCCAAAAATTCCGCCGGTGGCAAAACTAAATAAAGATTGCACTGTTTGATAGCCGGCGCCCTCTGGATCGGCAAACGGATCCAGCCAATTTTGTACGCGAACCTGGACATGGCCGTAGAGAAAATAAGCGGCTACGCTGCCCGCCGCGAACAGCCCTAAGCCTAGGATTACCCAACTCAACCGCTGCGTCGCAACGTAGAGCACCACCAGAAAAGACGTGTACAACAGCAGTGAGGTACCAAGATCTTTTTCGAAAACCATCACCGTTACCGAAATTGCCCAGGCTGCTATTAATGGGGCGAGGTCCCGAGGGCGTGGCAGGGTCATTCCCAAAAAATGTTTACCCACACTGGTGAACAAGCTTCGTTTGGCGATTAATATCGCCGAAAAATAAATGAGTAAAAGAATTTTCGATAATTCTGCCGGTTGAATCGAAAAAGCCGGAAACCGAATCCAAATTTTCGCACCGTTTTGCTCGGATAATGATTGTGGTAGTACCGCTGGAATCGCTAAAAGAACCAGACCGATGAGTCCGCAAAGGTAACCGTATCTAGCGAGTGCACGGTGATCTTTTAACAGAATCACTACTAATACGAATACTGCTACTCCGGCTACAGTCCAGATCATCTGCTGAGTTGCCAGTGGATGCGTAGCGGTGCGATCGGCGTGGAAAGCCAGATCAAGTCGATGGATCATGACCAGACCTAAACCGTTGAGCAGTGCCACCACCGGAAGTAAAAGCGGGTCGGTGTAGGGCGCAAAGCGTCGGATGGCTAGATGCGCACAGCCGAATAAGGCCAGAAAAGCCAGCCCGTACCCGCTCAAGCCCCAGCGCAAGCCCCGTTGCTGATTGGCTTCGGCGATAAGTAAAGCGGCCACGGTAATCACCGCGGCAAAGCACAGCAGCAGGAATTCAGCATTGCGGCGTGTCGGCAGTGCTGGCGTAACTGTCACCGGCGGCTGCAGCTGTGTTGTCACGCGACTACCCGACAGTCAGTCCCAGGAATAGTTTTAGGAGACGGTAAGGCCGTGGTTGCGGGTGCAGCGGTCTGCTCGGGGAGTTGGTTGGGGCTGGCCAAGCTAGGCGCGGGTAGCGGCGGGCAAGGGGGCAACAAGGAATCATTTGCTAGCTGATGCAGCTGTGCGATGGCGTCATCCAGGCTTCCCGCCGGCAGGCCGGCCTGGACCTGAGCTCGTTCGGAAGGACGTAGATCCTGTACCCGCATGGGTCGGCAAGGCAGGGCGCTAGGCAGTTGGTCGTAACTGATCTGCGATAGTTCGTTGCGAGTGTCCAGACACCCCAGTTGATAGGGCGCATTTAATGACATCCCTAATATTGAGCCCTGTACCCCCCGCATAATAGATACCGCGCCGTGATATTCGGCCACGTAATAGTTGCTGCGAATAATCGCGCGGACCACGGTCATGCCTACCAGAACGATGAGGATCGCTAGTGTGATGCCGATAACCAACCGTCGTAGCGATCGCCGCGGTGGTGTCGGGGTCTCTGCTTGCGGTGGAATGCGCTTGACGATTTCTTTGCGGGCGCTAATGGCCGAAGCTCGGCCGGCGGCGGTGTTTGGTAAGACTCGCTGCTCGTCTTCGCCGGAGACCGCCCCAGCCAGAATTGGTTGGGTCTGGCCGTAGTCTTCGTCGACGACGTCGGCGACAATGACCGTGACGTTGTCTGGTCCCCCGCCGCGCAGCGCTAATTCGATGAGTCGGTGGGCGCATTCGCTGACGTCGGGTATTTGTAAAGCTTCGAAAATGGTTTCGTCACTAACTGGGTCAGATAATCCATCCGAGCACAGCAAGTAGCGGTCACCGGTGTGTGCTTCTCGGATGATCAACGTGGGCTCAACTTCATGCCCGGTTAGTGCGCGCATGATCAACGAGCGTTGTGGATGGCTATGCGCCTCTTCCGGGGTTATTCGGCCTTCGTCAACCAATGTTTGCACGAAGGTGTCGTCTTTGGTGATTTGCGTCAGTTCGCCATTGCGCAGCAGATACCCGCGTGAATCGCCGATGTGTACGAGGCCAATACGGTTGCCGTTAAAAAGGAGTGCGGTGAGCGTGGTGCCCATTCCGTCGAGTTCGGGTTCCATCTCGACTTGTGCGGCGATAGCTGAATTACCGGACCGTACCGCGCTATTGAGCTTACCGAGTAGGTCGCCACCGGGTTCGTCATCGTCGAGATGGGCTAATGCGGCGATCACTAATTGGGAGGCTACTTCCCCGGCGGCGTGTCCGCCCATCCCGTCAGCTAAAGCGAGCAGCCGATGACCGGCATAAACGGAGTCTTCGTTATTGGTGCGTACCAAGCCACGATCACTGCGAGCGGCATAGCGCAGTACCAAGGTCACGGGCGTAACTCGACTGCCGTTTTACCGATCCGAACCGGTGTTCCAATCGGAACTCGTACCGCCGTCGTCACCTTTGCCCTGTCGAGGTAAGTGCCGTTGGTTGATCCTAGATCCTCGACATACCATTCCGAACCGCGCTGCGCTAACCGGGCGTGTCGGGTCGAGGCATAGTCATCTGTGAGCACCAGGGTGGAGTCGTCCGCGCGGCCAATTAATACCGGCTGATTACCAAGCGTGATGCGAGTACCGGTGAGTGCCCCTTCGGTCACCACGAGGTGACGTGCCACATGCCGATGCTCACGCGACGGTAGCAACGTGCCGCGCAATGCCAAGCCACGGCGAACCATAACAGCGCCGGTTGGTGCATAGATATCAGTTCGGAGTATGCGCAGCACCGACCAGATGAAAAGCCACAACAACATCAAGAAGCCGGCACGCGTCAGTTGCAGCACTAGTCCCTGCATCTGGCGTCCTTTCCGTACCGGGAGCCGCACAACATAACCGAGATGGGCAAACCCATCGGCAAAGTCACGATACTTGGACGGCGGTCGATCCGGGGCCAGGCTCGGCAGGTTTACTAAATCAGATAGTGGTTTAAGAGTGGATTAGTGCATGCGAACGATGATTTCGGAGTGCCCTAGCCGGATTACGTCACCATCGGCCAACTGCCATTCCTGGACAGGTGCATTGTTGACCGTGGTTCCGTTGGTGGAATTGAGGTCAGAAAGTAATGCAGCCTGGCCATCCCAGCGGATCTCTAGATGACGACGTGACACGCCGGTATCCGGCAATCGGAATTGGGCTTCTTGCCCTCGACCGATGACATTGGAACCTATACGTAACTGGTAAGTCCGGCCGCTGCCGTCGTCGAGCTGCAGGGTGACTAGGGCCCCGGCTGGGGCATAGCCACCCTGACTGTAACCACTGATAGTCGGTGACTGGTCGTAGTCGACGGGTGCCGCCGCTTGGCCGTACTCGCCAGGAGGAAATGACTGGCCGTAGTCATAATCGCGGGCAGGTGGTGGGGTGTACCCGGCGGGGGGAGCGTAAGCGCTATCGCTGGGGACATCGCCGTATCGGTGGTATTCGCCTGGGCCGTACTCGGGTCGACCGTAACCCGGTGCAGCGGGATAGCCCTGCTCATAGCCGCCCCCCTGCTCGGGGTAAGGCGGGCGCTGTTCAGCCGATGGATAGCCGCCCGGCCCTTGGCGATAGCTTGGGTCATAACCCGGAGCCGAATAATCGGCCGGTGGGGCCGGTGGGCGTTGCTCGTAGGAAGGCGCTTGACCGGGTTGTCCCGGTTCGGGATAGCTCCCCTGACCCGGTGGGTATGCACCGTAATCTGGGTATCGCCACTGTGGGGCATAGCGTCGCTGCTCCGGATAGCCGCTTTGCTCGGGATAGGCGGCCGGATCTGGGTATCCGCCCTGATCGGGGCGGCGTGGCGGTGGGTACCCGGGCTGCGGTGGATACCCACCGCGTGGGTCTTGCCCAGCGCGGGGATCTGGGCCCACGTACGAGTCGTCTGCTTGACGCCCGTAGCGGTTCTCCTGATAGGGGTCTTGGTAGGGCTCCGGGTAGTCATCGCCGGGCTGACCCTGACCGGCACGATAACGAGAATTCTCAGTCATGAGTGGTGCTCCTGGTTCTGGGCTAAACGTATGGTCTGGTTGTGGCCCGGATAAACGGGTATCTGCCGGGCGGGACTCGACGTCGGGGTTGATGGCACCGCGGACACGGAACTGGCCGGTACGCAGGCTCGAGGATTGCTCGAACCTAACGACCACATCACCATACGTTTGCCACCCCTGTTCGTAGATAAAGCTCGTCAAGTAACCAGCCACAGCGTCCGACGTGAGGTCCGGGTCGATACCTATCTTGTCGAAGTCGTGCACACCGAGGGTAATGATGTATTCGTTGGGTGCCAAAAGGTGATTTCCATGTAGTGATCGGAGACCATCGGTGGCTTCCCGGCGCAGCATGGCCTCGACTTCTTGTCGGACGATTGAACCCCCAAAGATGCGTGCGACCGCGTCGTCCACAGTTGCTTCGAGTTTGCGCTCGATGCGTTGCACTAATCCCTTCTTGTGGCTGCCCATTTTCAGCGCTTACCTCACTGGTCTTCTCTAGCGGGTTGCTGCGGCTAGGCGGGCGATTCGCTTGGTGCGTCGTATCTGCGGGGACCTGGCGTAGAAGTCCTTTCTGACATGGTATCGGGCGGACGTGGTACTTCGACGTTTTCTTCTCTAGAGAATCGCGTTTCGGCGGTCCGGGGTTGTGATACCACGACACAGGGCGGTTGGGTATCCCGGTGCTCCTGCGTTGGGCTGGGGAAACCATGACGATTGGAGTGGTAAGCTCCATCGGTTGTTTTTGGGCGAGTGGCGGAATGGCAGACGCGCTGGCTTCAGGTGCCAGTGTCCTTCGGGACGTGGGGGTTCAAGTCCCCCTTCGCCCACATCAAGTGGTTTTTTTGCGGTATCTCGTCAAAGAGATGGGGTTGTGGGTTTAGGCATCCGTCCTTGTCGTGAGATTCCGGAATAGATTTGGCACATGAAGTGTGTATGGGAAAGGGGATTGCTATGCCGCAATACGCTGCACTGACCTACACCAGGGATGTGGACTGGTCTGCGCCGCAGGAGGGCGCGGCGGTAGCCGAATACATGAAGTTTGGTCAAGACCACGCGGCCCGCATTCGTGGCGGTGCCGCGTTGTATCCAACTAACACCGCGACCACTGTTCGGGTTGTTGGGGCACGCGGCGGGGATGTCGTTACTACGGATGGTCCGTATGCGGAAACCAAGGAAGCATTGACCGGCTTTTATCTCATCGAAGCAGCCGATCTCGATGAAGCTCTGCGCATCGCTGCCGAGATCCCCGCAGCATGGGATGGTGCGGTAGAGGTGCGTCCTGTCATCGACTTCGGTTAAAGCTGTGGCCAGATCAGACTGGCATAGCTGATCTGATCATTTCCGGTTGGTTCCCGCCTATGTGTTCAACGGTGTGGTGGGCTGCTACCAGATTTCAATGATGATGGCAGCTCCTTGCCTGGGAGAGCTGGTTTCCAGGCAAGGCGGCCGAGGTTGATGGGGAACGGTTCCGACTCGTTACGCCGCAGACCGTGGTCCCAGCGGCCGGACAGGTAGGTGCAGCACTACTGCGGTCGGTGTCGCCGCAGCACCCTCGCGGCGGGCTAGCAGGGCCGCATTCTCGGGCAGTTGCCGGGCGTTGATTTCCCCGGCCGCGATACGGCGGAGAACACTGTGAGCCTGGGCGAGCTGTTCACGCTTGCGGTATTGGCCACCGGGAAGTTTGACCCCGGCCCATACGCCGTACTCTTCCCCGTGCTCAATAGCGCGTTGGGCGCATTGGCGTTGCTGAGCCAAGGGGCATTGGCGTAGGCAGAGGATCCGCGCTTCGACAGCGGATAGTTCGTACGCGCGCGCCTTTGCCGCTCCGTCGGCGCTGTCGTCATCCGGGTAACCGAACCATAGCTCAGGGTTGGTAGTGCAGGGGTATCCCATCGAGCAGACCTCCTTGATCGACGAAAATATATCCGAAATGCTATATGCAACATGAGGCGGGTGCAAGCGATAAGGAGATGGAATCATATATATTTTATGCGAGCCCGGTTACTGTGTAATATCCGGACCATGGCGGGGGCGCTACGGTGAGTCGCGAATCGGCCGGTGCGGCCATTCGGGCGCTGAGGGAATCCCGGGACTGGTCGCTGGCTGACTTCGCGGCAGCGACGGGGGTGAGCATCATGGGCCTGAGCTATCTAGAACGTGGTGCTCGAAAACCGCATAAAAGCACAGTTCAGAAGATTGAAAACGGTCTTGGTCTGGCCCCTGGCACCTACTCGCGACTGCTGGTTGCCGCTGACCCTGATGCTGAACTGGCCAGACTGACCGCCGCTAAACCGCCGCCAGCGACGTCTTCGCAACCCATCCGTGCGGTTGTCGTTGACCGCCACGGTGATACCGAAGTGCTCGAAGGCTATGCCGAAGCTCACCTTGATGCACTCAAATCAGTGATCGATCGTTTGCCGGCGACAACATCAAACGAATATGAGACGTATATTCTTTCTGTGATCGCCCAGTGTGTGAAGGCGGAAATGTTGGCTGCCAGCTCGTGGCGGGTAGCGGTGAACGTCGGTGGCGGTGAGTCGGTGGGTCGGTTGATGGAGCATTTACAAGCGCTCGAAGAGACGCGTCAAGCGCTGCTTACCAGGCTGCCGGCGAGTGTGGGTGCGCGATTTGATCAGGCGTGTGTACGGTCACCGCTGCCCGATGCGGTGATTGCGGCACTGCTTGGTATCAGCTCGGAGGAGATGTGGGATATCCGTAACCGCGGTGTGGTGCAGCCGGAAACGCTCCCGCGGATACGTGCTTTCATTGCCACGGTCGAGCCCGCAAGCGATGTGCAAGCGGATCGAGGAAACGGTGCACACCAACAATGAGCGGAAGTGAACTCGAACTTTTGCGGCGTGCGCATCAACTATTTGCTGAAAAAGTATTGCAGGCAGATTTGCAGGTAAATACTTCTGGCCTGAAACCTTCTTTCGTTGAAATTAACTCACATCCGGCGAATTTAGATATGTTTGCTGGAGATCGACAGTATCGACGAGCGGTACGTGGCAGTCAAGAAGTTTTGGCGGCGGCCGCCCAGACCGATGTCTCCGCTGCGGCGATAATCACCCAGGCCCAGCGGGATCACGCCCAGGCCCACGAGCTAACCCGCCGGGTGCTTGCAGAGGCGCAGGCCGATCTTGCTGCCTACCCGCAGACCGCGGCGGCGCACCGTGAGGCGGTTCGTCGTCGGGTGGCCCGATTGCGTGCTCAACGGGCGTACGTACTCTCGGCGCACCGCCGGGCCCGTCGTCATCGGGTGGCGTTACAAGCGATGCGTTACCGAACTTCGCGTCACCGCGGGTTTGGGGCGATGGGGCTTGCGATTCCGGCACCGAATGACCGCGCTGGAATCGCCGTGCGTTCGGCGTTGTCTCGGCGTGGCTGCCCCTACGTTTGGGGGGCAACCGGTCCAGGCCATTTCGACTGTTCTGGTCTTGTGCAATGGTCATATGCCCAAGCAGGAGTCCGGCTGGGCCGCACTACCTATGAGCAGATCCACGAGGGAATCCCCGTGCCACGTTCGCAAGTTCGTCCAGGGGACCTGGTGTTCCCTCATCCGGGCCATGTCCAACTGGCTATCGGCAACAACCATGTTGTTGAAGCGCCTTATTCGGGTGCTGTAGTACGGATAAGTCCGTTAGGTGCCAACGTGCAGATTCGACGGCCGATGAGGAGTTGAGGCCCAAGGGTGGTGCTCACGAAACGCGCAGAACAGGTACGTTAAGCCCATGGCAGAACAAGCTGGAGCTATACCAGCGGGTTTCCAAGCCCGGCGGGCCGCGCTATCTAAGCAGCACGCCACCGCACTGGACGCTGATCGCATACTGGCTCGGGCGCTGGCTGACGCGCACACGATGAGAGTCGACAGCCTGAGTCGTCTCGACGGTATATCCGCTGAAATCGATCGTGCGGTAACAGACCAAGCTGCTTTTGCCCTCGATACTGTATGGGGAGCGCGCGAATTTCAGCGATTCTTGGTTGCTAAGCAGCGAGAAATTTTTGCCGTAGTGTCTTCCGCTCACGAGTTTGACTGCACGAAGAAGCTTGCGCTGCAAGGTTTGCGGTCGTGCTATGTCGCACCGTCGATCAAGTGAATTGTGAGTGATGTAGCGCCTCGGTACTGTGCCCGGCATGGTTGGGCAACGCCCCGATGACACCCCATCCGTGAAGCCTTCGGTACCGGGGCTGCCGGATACGCCATCGATGGCATTTGACGGCCCCGCAGTCCAAGCCATGATGGATGCTGAAGTTGCTTTAGCGCAACAGAATTCGGCAACTGCTCAACTTGACTTGCAAGTACTTGGGGCGATCTTGAATGCGCACTCTACCGCTGTCGACGGTCGCGATGGTTTGAATAAACTGCAGGCAGATACCGAAGCTGCGGTACGCACCCGAGTTGATCTTGATACACCCGCTGGAGCACGTGAATTCCAGCGGTTTCTGGTCGGCAAGCTCAGAGATATCCGTGGTGTACTCGCCAGTGCGAGCCTCGATGACACATCGCAATCGGCGTTGATGATGGCATGGACAGCGCTCTACCACGCCGCCGCCAACGATCCCGGGACGGCCGCGGTGTCGCCAGCTGACACCGCGCTACCTGGTGGTAGCCAAAAATTGGCGGTTAGTCCGGCGGGCTCAGGGGAGTCGTATCTAGATCCGCTGTTGATGGATGACCCCGGCTTGTGGGCTGGCGACGATATCGTGCCGCCAAGCACCGCAGCGCCGTTATCGACAATGCCGACATCACCAAGCATCCCTAACTTTGGTGGTGGGCCCATGCCTGGTGTGGGTTCGATGCCAGCGTGGGGTGGATCGGGCGGGTTCCCACTGCCGGGGTTTTTGTCGGATAGCGGCGGTGATCGAGCAGTGCCAGGTTTAGATAAAGCGTTGTCGGCATTCGACGAAGCGGACCCCAAAGACCCGGAATCACCCGAAGAATCTGCGGAATCCTCAGATGTTGGGGCGCAAGAACGGTCGGCAGAAGAGCCTGCCGCGCCATCGGCAGATACGACGGTAGTGACGCTTCCCGATGGTGACACGGTGGTTGCGCCCAGCCCGCAACTCGCTTCAGTGATCAAGACGGCAGTGGCTGGAACGGCTATTCCCGACGCATTCCGGCAGCAGGGCATGATCATTGCCCCGCCGGGAACTCCGGTTGCTAAGCCACTTACCCCAGCAGAGATCAGCGTGGGCGATATTGGGATCTTTACCGATCACTACGCGCTTGCCCTTGGCAACAGCAAGACTCTTCTCAATGGTCAAATACAGCACATCTCCGCCGTTGAAGGGCCTACCTTTTTGGGTTGGGAGCACCCGCCAGTGCCGATATCGGTAAGCCAACAAGCGGGGACCGGAGCACCGGTACCTACCCGCCCAGCGGCCACAGCCGCAGATCAAGCAGGAGTGCTGCAACCGGCACAACCTGCTATGCCGGAATAGCTAAGTCGCCAGTGGTTGGCCAACACATCAAGTAAGGAGACCTGGGATGGCAGATCAAATCAACATTGTGCCGACGGATTTACGTCAAGCGGCGGAGCAGCATCAGCAGGTGGCTGAGTGTTTACGGTCTGTCCCGTCATCGCATCCTGCTATCCAGGAAAGCTTGGATTCCTTGGGGCCGATCTTTCATGAGCTTCGGGAAGCTGGCCGTGAACTGCTGGCGTTGAGGAGTCAATGCTATGAACAGCAAGCTGATGATCACGTCGCCATGGCAGATAACTTGCGAGTTTCAGCGGGCATGTGGGAACACCACGAGGAAGATGCCGCGCGCAGGCTAGGCAGCATCGTGGACGGCGGCCAATGACCGACGCTAACCCCGCCTTCGATACCGTGCATCCCAGCGGGCACATTCTTGTTCGCTCTTGCCGTGGTGGATATATGCATAGCGTCGCTTTGAGCGAGGCGGCGATGGACGCTGATGCCGACACCTTGGCTCAGGGCATCCTGCTCACCGCTGACGTGTCGTTTTTGAAGGCCTTAATGGAAGTGCGTGATGAAATATTGGCTGCCGGGCACACGCCGTCAGCGGAGTTTCCCACTCACTGCGATCTTGACGTTGGGATTGAGAAGTTGCTAGCGCATCAGCTGCATCGCCGGAATGGTAAGAAATAGTACTAGGTTAATGGAGCCAGGTTTTGTTGGTTTCGGGATCTGGAACTATATCGGCTGGCGGTTGGATTGGGTTGGCGCCAAACAATTCTCGCGCACGAGCCAGTAAGGTCCGCACCTCGTCTAGTTGTTGTTGCAGCGCGGAATCGGCCATGCCTGCCACGCTACTGAGGCAATGCTATTCGCACAATTCAGCGACACGGTTTAGACACAGATCGGCCAGTTCGGTATGGACCCGGGCTCGCTGCGGTGCCGACCAGGCGAGTGAGCCTTCGGCTAACCGGGCTGGCCAGGTTCTCCGGGTTGACCAGGCTGACCGGGCTGACCGGGATTTCCGCCGGGGCTAGACGCTCCACCGGCACCTCCGGAACCGGGTTGACCGCCGGGTCCAGGAGTTCCGCCCGCGGCGGAGTCGCCGCCTGCTCCCCCGTCGCCGCCTGCTCCCCCGTCCCCGCCAGATTCGCCCCAGCCGCCAGCGCCTCCGCCTCCGCCGGCACCGCCAGCTCCGCCAGATTCGCCCCAGCCACCAGCTCCGCCGGCACCTCCGGCACCTCCGGCACCACCAGCTCCGCCGGCACCACCAGCTCCTCCGGCACCGCCAGCTCCGCCGGCACCACCAGCTCCTCCGGCACCGCCAGCGCCCCCGGCACCACCCGCGCCGCCTGAACCCCCGGCTTCGCCGGCCGCGCCGTTCGTGGGCGTGTCGTCAGACATGGCGTCTCCCTAAGTTGGTAACCAAAATTTCCCAGAAAAACTCACGCTACCCCACAGTCGAGCTTTGCGGTGTTGACCGCTGTCGGCACCGCCGACGCTAAAGCTTCATAGCGGCCCGCTCGATGTCTATGAGCTGCTCGCCGCGCCGTTCACGGTCGTAGGCGCTGCGCCCACCGCGTAAGCCGAACAACCTTTTCGAAATCAGCAAAAACACCACGACAGCAACGTTAATGGCGAAGATCAGTGCGCGGGTTGGCGTGATTCCCTTGGCGAGTTCATGTATTTCCAACGGCATAAAAAATGAGGTCACCACGACAGCGAAATACTCTCCCCAGCGAGCCAACAACCACAACCCCACGCCTTCGATGACCTCAAGCACGCCATAGGTGGCCAGGAGCAAAGTCACCAAAGTCAATGTGGACGGTTTAGCGGCAAGGGCTTTCTCTAATTCGTGCACGCCGGTCATCTGGCTTACCTGCAGACCGCTGGCTTGCAAGAGTGGTATTTCGCGGTTAAGGACGGCTTCGATAGACCCCTGCGCGCCGCGGAACTCCCACACCACCCAGGCCGCCAATCCCAGCAGTATTGCTCTGATGAAACGTTCCAACCCGAAAACTCGAACAATAATAGATTGGCGTAATGCGTTTCCGCGCAACACCATTGGTGCATCTCGAACAGGGCCGTGGCCCTGCGGAACGCCGGGGGTGAACTCGCCGCACCGCAGGCAGCGCCACACTTGGCCTACCCCGGTGCTGCCCGTGAGACGGTCAGCCAGCGCGGTGTCTTCGGGGGCATAGGTGATGTGCCCGCGGAATGCGCAGGCGCACAATTCCACTCTGTTCTCCCGCCGGCTAGCTGCACGATGCTGGCGCATGGCTGTTCAAGCTCCTTCCTTGCCGGCGCCGAGCGGCACCGAGCCGATCATGTCACCTTCGGTATTCAGCACACGCGATGTACAGGGTCGTCGGCCTCGTGTCACGGCTTGAGTATTTTCATCTGATGGCGACACTCGAGATTCCCGCGCAATACCTGTTGTCGTCTTCTGCGCCGCGTCCACGGACTCTGATCGACATTCTCTACGAGACCGCGGCGCGCTACCCGGAAGCTGCGGCAATCGACGACGGGACAGTGCAACTCACCTACAGTGAACTGGTCAGTGACGTTGAAGCCAGTGTGGCCTGGCTGGCTGCGCGCGGCATCGGTCGTGGCGATCGGATTGGCATCCGGATGCCGTCGGGTTCTTACGCGCTTTATGAGGCAATCCTGGCGACACTGGCCACCGGCGCGGCGTATGTGCCAGTCGATGCCGACGACCCCGACGAGCGCGCTGAACTGGTATTCCACGAAGCCGATGTGGTTGCCGTTATTACTGAATCGGGTCTGCTTCGCGGTCCTGGATCATCACGTGGTTGGCAGGCCGGCGCACCGCTAAGCCGCGATGATGCGTGGATCATCTTCACCTCCGGATCGACCGGTACCCCCAAAGGGGTGGCTGTCACGCACCGTAGTGCTGCGGCATTTGTAGACGCTGAGGCGCAAATATTCTTGCAGGACAACCCCATTGGTCCAGGGGATCGGGTGCTGGCTGGGTTGTCGGTAGGTTTTGATGCATCCTGCGAGGAGATGTGGCTGGCGTGGCGGCACGGTGCGTGTCTTATCCCCGCACCGCGGTCATTGGTACGCAGCGGGATGGATCTGGGCCCGTGGCTGGTTACCCGTGATGTCACGGTGGTCTCGACGGTGCCCTCGCTGGCCGCGCTGTGGCCGGCTGAGGCACTGGAAGCGGTACGGTTGTTGATTTTTGGTGGGGAGGCCTGCCCGCCGGAGCTAGCTGAGCGGCTGGCCGTCGATGGCCGCGAGGTGTGGAACACTTACGGTCCAACCGAGGCGACTGTGGTTGCCTGCGCGGCCAGACTCGACGGCCGTGGGCCGATCAGCATTGGCACACCACTGCCGGGTTGGGACTTGGCCGTTGTTGATGCCGACGGTCGCCCGGTCGGTTACGGCGAGTCAGGTGAGCTGGTGATTGGTGGCGTGGGGTTAGCCCGCTACCTAGACAAGGACAAAGACTACGAAAAATATGCGCCCATGCCGACGTTAGGTTGGCGTCGGGCGTACCGCAGCGGTGATCTGGTACGTCTGGAACCAGAGGGGCTATTTTTCTGCGGCCGCACCGATGACCAGGTCAAGGTTGGCGGTCGCCGCATCGAACTGGGTGAAGTGGACTCCGCGCTGGTGCATCTGCCGGGAGTCAGTGGCGGTGCGGCAGCGGTCCGGCGCACCGCCACCGGCACCGCGGTACTAGTCGGCTATGTGGTGAGCGCCGACCCATTATTTGATCTCGAACAGGCGCGGCTTCGACTCGCCGAACAGCTGCCTGCCGCGTTGGTACCGCGCCTCATCCACGTCGAGGAACTGCCTACCCGCACCTCAGGCAAGGTTGACCGTGATGCGTTACCGTGGCCGCCGCCCGAAGGTACTGACATTGAAACCGGCGAGCTACGGGGTACCACGGGTTGGCTGGCTGGACTATGGCGCGACTTGCTGGGCGCGGTCATCCCCGGCCCCGAAGCCGATTTTTTCGCCCTCGGTGGTGGCTCACTGGCTGCCGCGCAGCTTGTTGCCGCACTGCGCCACCAATACCCGCAGGTCACTGTTGCTGATCTCTACGACCACCCGCGTCTTGGTTCACTTGCTGGATTCCTCGACGAACTCGAACCGCGGCATGAAGTCCCCGAACGTGTGGTTCGGCCAACCCCCAGACTGGCCCAGCTGACCCAGACAGTCTTGGCGGTGCCCTTGGCCACGCTGACTGCGTTGCCTTGGGTTACGTGGCTGGCCTTGGGCAATAACGTTGCCCACGCGCTGGGGGTGGTGCCGTGGACGGTCAGGGTGAATTGGTGGCTTGTTGCCGTGGCCTTTGTCGTGTTTGTGACACCGCTGGGTCGGATGTCGCTCGCGGCGCTGTGCGCGCGCATGCTGTTGTCGAATGTGCAACCGGGTACCTATCCCCGCGGTGGGTCAGTGCATCTGCGAATCTGGTTCGCCGAGCGGCTAGCTGACGCATGCGGTGTGGAGAACCTTACGGGGGCACCATGGCTGGCGTATTACGCCCGCGCGCTTGGCGCCCAGGTCGGTAAAGGCGTCGATCTACATTCGCTGCCGCCGGTTACCGGTCTACTTACGCTCGGGCATCGGTGTGCGGTCGAACCTGAGGTCGATTTGTGTGGTCACTGGATCGACGGCGACTCATTCCACGTTGGTCGGATCGCAATTGACAACGATGTGACCATCGGGTCGCGAACCACTCTGCTACCCGGCACCAGTATCGGCAAAGACGCCGATGTGGCGCCAGGCTCCGGGGTGCTCGGCAAGATCAAGAACGGCCAGTATTGGAAGGGCTCACCGGCGGTGAAATCCGGCAAAGCCCGTCACCCCTGGCCGGAGGAACGGCCGGCCCGCAGAAGCGGATGGGTCGCTGTGTACGGACTGACTTCGCTCATGTTGGCGGCTTTGCCTTTGATCGCTGCGGCGACCGGTCTCGCGTTGATCATGGTCGGTGTCCACCACACGCATAGCTTGTCGCAGGCCGTGCTGCCCGCACTGGCCTGGATGCCCGCAGCGGCCAGCATCGCGTTCATCACCTACGCGGTGTTGACGGTGATCGCGGTGCGGATGTTGGCCATCGGGCTCAACGAGGGCTACCACCCGGTGCGCAGCCGAACCGGCTGGCAGCTATGGGCCACCGAACGGCTGATGGATGCCGCCCGAAACTACCTATTCCCGATATACGCCAGCCTGTTCACACCGACCTGGCTGCGCGTGCTTGGCGCCAAGGTGGGTCACGGCACCGAGATATCCACGGTGTTACTGATCCCGAAGTTCACCGTGATCGAGGATGGCGCTTTCCTGGCTGACGACACCATGGTCGCCTCCTACGAGCTTGGTGGCGGCTGGATCTATGCGGCAAAGACCACCGTCGGTAGACGCGCGTTCTTGGGTAACTCCGGTATCACCCAGCCGGGACGTCGGCTTCCAGATGATGGGCTGGTGGCCGCTATGTCGGCCACACCGCCGAAGGCTAAACGCGGTTCATCGTGGCTGGGCAGCCCGCCAATGCGGTTACGGCGCACCGCCGCCTCGGTGGACAGCACCCGAACCTACGACCCGAGTCCGAGGTTGAAAGCCATGCGGGCGGCGGTAGAGATGTGTCGGCTGGTGCCGGTGATGGTGACTGCAGCAATTGGTCTGGCCGTACTGGGTGCCCTGCAGGCACTGGCCCGGATGTTCGGCATTGGCGCGGCGGCGCTGTGCAGCGGTCTGGTGCTGTTGGTGGCGGGAGCTGCCGCTGGTGGTATCGCCGTAGCCGCGAAATGGCTTCTGGTGGGCAGGATCTGGGCGTGCGAATTTCCGCTCTGGTCGTCTTTTGTCTGGCGCAACGAGCTTGCCGACACGTTTGTGGAAACCGTTGCGGCACCGTGGTTTGCCCGCGCGGCCGCCGGCACGCCGGTGATGAATCTCTGGCTGCGGGCTTTGGGCGCTGACATTGGACGTGGCGCCTGGTGTGAAACCTATTGGCTACCCGAGGCAGATCTGGTCACAGTCGGTGCGGGCTGCACCGTTAACCGTGGCTGTGTGGTGCAGACACACCTCTTTCATGACCGGATTATGCAGATGGACACGGTTGTGTTGGAGCCCGGCGCGACCCTGGGCCCGCATAGTGTTGCCTTACCGGCAGCCCGGTTGGGTGCCGGGGCGACCATTGGGCCAGCGTCACTGGTGGTGCGTGGTGATAGGGTGCCGCCATCGACCCGTTGGCAGGGAAATCCGATTAGACCTTGGGATATGGCCCGAAAGGCTGGTGGCAAAAAGCAGCCCGAAGGGGGCTCCGAGGACCCGGCGAAGTGAAATCTGCCGTGAAAAAAGCCGCGCAGAAGCCGCCGAAGAAAAGCCTGGACAAGTCCTCACCGGAAGCTCAGCCCGCGGTTAGAGCTCCTATCGATCCTTACGTACCCAACAGTGGAAATTTCGGCTATCGGGTATCACGCTATGAGCTCGATCTGGAATACAAGGTTCCGATTAATCGACTGACCGGTTCGGCGACCATCACCGCGGTGACGATGTCCGAGTTGCGGCAGTTCACCTTGGATCTGTCCGATGCCATGACCGCGCGCAAGGTATGGGTAAACGGTAGACATCCCGCTCATTTTGCTTGCCGCGAAGGCAAATTGGTGATTCGGTTAGCGTCACCAGTGGCCACCGGTGCGGCGCTATCGATTGTTGTGCAGTACGGCGGTTCACCGCGGCCACTGCGGTCCCCGTGGGGTGAGGTCGGTTTTGAGGAACTGACCAATGGTGTGCTGGTTGCTGGGCAACCCAACGGTGCCTCGTCGTGGTTTCCCTGTGACGACCTGCCTG
This sequence comes from Mycobacteriaceae bacterium, assembly GCA_019751635.1. Taxonomy (GTDB): domain Bacteria; phylum Actinomycetota; class Actinomycetes; order Mycobacteriales; family Mycobacteriaceae; genus Mycobacterium. Next base: position 2,435 of record JAIENC010000113.1, on the reverse strand, counting down.
GGGTTAAGGCTAGCTATCGCATTCAGGTCAGTACCGAAAGCGCGTACCGGGTGGTTGCCAACGGCAAGTTGGTATCCCGCCGGGCGCGGGCTGGGCAGACGGTCTGGACTTATGAACAACCCGAACCGACATCGACCTACCTGATCACTTTGCAGATCGGCGCGTACGAGCTGAAACGGTTAGCAAAGACACCGGTGTTGATGCAGGCGGCGGTGCCGGCTCGGCTGCGGACAGGGTTTGATCACGATTTCGCTCGGCAGCCACAGATGATGCAGTTGTTTGTCGAGTTGTTTGGCCCCTATCCGTTGGAGAGCGGCTACACCGTCGTTATTACCGAAGACCCCTTGGAAATTCCCCTTGAAGCCCAAGGGGTTTCGATTTTTGGAGCCAACCACTGCGACGGCACGCGAGCTAGTGAGCGGCTCATTGCCCATGAGTTGGCACACCAATGGTTTGGTAACTCGGTGACCGCACGGTGGTGGCGCGACATCTGGCTCCACGAGGGGTTTGCCTGCTACGCCGAGTGGTTGTGGTCGGAATGCAGCGGCGGGCGTAGTGTCGACGAGCTTGCCCGCCGCCACTACGGTCACTTGCGTGAGTCGGCGCAAGACTTGGTGCTGGCAGATCCGGGGCCGCACAACATGTTTGATGATCGGGTATACAAGCGCGGCGCATTGACCTTGCACGCCTTACGTAAACGGCTAGGAAACGCGAAATTTTTTGCGCTACTTCGAGATTGGTTAACCCGGCACCGGCATGGCTCGGTAGTCACTGATGACTTTACCTGGTTGGCTGCCAGCTACTGCGAGGAATCTTTACGCCCGTTCTGGGATGCCTGGTTGTATTCAAAGAAATTGCCGTGATCACGCTTTGCCGGGTGTCCGGTGCCGACATCCTGGCCAGCAGCAGGGTCGACGCTGGCCCTCGGCCAGCTCTTCCTGGGTGCGGCGAATGCGCCGCTGACGGGTCACCGCCTGCTTGGCGTCCAGTGCCCAACAGATGAACTCATTGCGGGCCAAGGGGGTAATGACCAGCCAGGTGGCCAGCGCTGCGGCGTTAGTAGCCAGCGCTTGATGGAGGTCTTCGGGCAGTTCGTGCACTACCCCGCCGGGGACTGGGCTGCTGCTCATAGCGGCCAGGCTAATTGCACCACGAGTTGTGGTGACCCTGATCATAGTTCATTGATTCAACTACGTTGAGCAACGCATCGTTACTGATGCGCCCATGGTGTGTGCATCCCAATCATAGGACTAGCGAGGGTTGATGGAGTGGATGTATTTTTGGCGGTAGCCGCACTCTTTGCGACGGCCGGCACCTTGGGGATGCACGCTAAAGCGAGCTTTGGCTCAGATTCGGTTCCCACGCCCTACGACGTGGCAATTGCCACCGGACAAGGGGCCGCCGTTGTCGGCCAGGCGGCATTAGTCTCCGGTGAGATGGGTTGGTTGAACTGCATCGATCCGAGTTTTCGTGACCTGACTCCTGCGGAGCGAGAAGCGCTTGCCGTGAGGTTAAACTCTGAATATGACGCATGGTATGCAGCATTATCTGATGCTAAACAGGGAACCGTAAATAATTTATGGGAGTCAAGAAGAAAATATCCTAATGGCCATGTTTTTGATTTAGGGAATGAAAATTTAAAGGAAGCTGATAACTTCAGTGACTTATTTGAGTATGAAATCCATCATATGGGCAGAAATTTTACGCTACCTGAAATGGAAATTGGGGAAGCCGTTCCGCCTTACCCCCGTATTGATCCGGAATCCTTACCAACCAAGGCTGGGCCTTCTCCGGTGGGGGAGTTTTTCGCGCCAAACGTGTGGTATCTCTCGGTAGCGCTGGTGTTTGTGGACGCTGTTACTGCGTTATTCGGCCTTCTTGAGCAGCCTGACCGCGGTCAGCGATTAAGCCGCGGTGTAACGCAATTCGCTACGGGCTATATGGAATTAGAGCCGGCATTGCCTGATGTGGAACAGTGGAAAAGTGAGGCGGCCCTGCTCTACGGTATAGACACCAGAATAATGCAAGAAATCGCAGCAGCGGCACGCAGCAAAGATTCTCGATTCAAAAGAATTATCAACTCCCAGGCCTTTGGTCTGGAATTAATGCAGACGGCTCTCGCCGCGCTCACGGTGGGCCTTACTATATGCGTGTATCGCGCGTTATATATGGAGAGTTGCCTTCCGGGTTCTTCGAATTTTTTCCAAAAATGGGCAGCCCGACTAGGCATGGTTGCTGCGTGCGGCATAGGTGTCGCTATGGTTGTTTGGGTAGCCGAGAACACCGGAAAATTAGAATACTTGAAATCCGAGTATCGGGATTTAGCCGATAAAGTTCCTTCGGCAATTCCTGATGTGCCGCCAGCGGTAGGAGCGCTCAATTCAGCATCCACCGTTTCCCGGTTTGGCAATCTCAACTTGTCAGCCCTACCGGAT
>JAIENC010000285.1 GCA_019751635.1 Mycobacteriaceae bacterium | reverse complement strand
AAACAGACCTATCGCGAGAGAGCGCACAGCGGCTCCAGGAGGATCCGTTGTACCGCGGCGCCCATGACTGGTTCGCCGGGTTTGCGGCGTTGCTCGACGAATACGACCGTACGGTGCCGTCAACCGGGGCATGGACAGAATCGCATCGCGAGTTCTACCGGTACCTCAATTCCGTAACACAGCAGATGGACGGGGTGCTGTTGCCGGAAACCTTCAGCGCGCGAGGCTATATCGGCCTGCTTGATGCGCTGTTGGCGCGGCTGAAGGAGTTTCGCATCACCGAAACCGAACTGCGCCGGGTGCCGACGATGGCCGAGGAAGCACGTACAAGCCTTGCCCTAGAGTGCTTGGGCGCCAAGGCATTTGCGGCACTGGTCTGGCCGGTCATGCCCGACCTGGGCCAGCAGATCTGGGACTGGCTTGGTTTACCCGGTCAGCCGATCCGCGAAGCGGAATGGTCTTTTCTCCCATGCTAAACGACTCGGTTACGCAATTGCCTTGCAGCGCAGATATTGTGGTGGTGGGCGCCGGAATTGTCGGCGCGTCCATCACGCACCACCTGGCCCGCCGCGGCGTATCGGTGACTGTGCTGGACCAAGCCATCCAACCCGGCGCCGGCGCCACTCGCTTCTCGGGTGGGCTGGTTCGTGCCTACGACCCTGATGCGGGGACACAAGAACTGGCCCTGGCCAGTCTTGCTGTCTACCGCGACGCGGCCCAGTGGAACTCCGGATACGCCCCTCTATGCACGGTCGGCGCTGTCACGGTGGCCCATCCGGTCGAGGAAAGCACCCTTCGGGACGCAGCCCGGGTCATCAACGCAGCATTGAACACCTCAGCCCAGGTAGTGACGAACTGCGATGCCGCCCTAGGCGTCGGTTTAGCCGGCGGCATCGCCCTTGTCGAGCCGGAGGCAGGATGGGTATCAGCCACCAGCGTCACGAGCGACTGGCTCCGCCAGGCCAAGACCAACGGTGCGGTAACTCGATACGGAATTCGCGTGCAGCGCATCGACAATCGCGGAGGCCGACCCGTCGTCGTCACCCCGGCGGGAGAAATCCATGCCGGGGCCGTGGTGGTGTCGGCCGGACCGTGGGCCGCTCGACCGATAGCCGGACTGCGCCCGCAGCATCGTGTCCGCGCCCGGTCAATCCAGGTCAGCATCGTGCATCGGCCGTCGGACAGCGCGCACCACGCGACGTTCATCGATCAGCGCACGGGGGTGTACGGAAAGCCCATCGACGCACACCACTCCCTCATCGGAATGCCGCATCTGGTGTGGGACGCTCCTTTCGATCGGACACCGGACCAGGCCCATGTCCGCGCCACCGCACGGGCGGTTAGCGTGCACCTGCCGTGGGCATGGACAGCGAAACTCCAGAACGTGATCCGAGCTGCCGACGGCTACAGCGAGCACTCCGAATTTCTTACCGGCACAAACGTTCCCCATGTCTGGGTCGTCCGGGGCTGGAATGGCGGCGGCGTGCGAACCGCCCCGGAAGCCGGGCGTCGCATTGCAGAACTGTGTCTGACCCGAACGTTCGAGACCTCCGCATGACCGCCGACAATCCGATCTACCACATCGCCGCCGTGGACGAGTCGACCTTCGACGACTTGCTGCCCTTGATTGCCGATTATCAACGCTTTTATGGCCAAGAACCCAACGAGCAACGCAACCGACAGTTCTTCGGCGAACTGCTCGGCGATGACACGCATGGCCTGCAGCTGTTGGCGCGGCACGGCGATTGCGCCATCGGATTCGTGACCCTCTACTGGACGCGCATGTCGACCCAGGCGACCGTGGTGGCCCTGCTCAACGACCTGTATGTGTCTCCGAACCACCGAGGACGGCGCAGCGGAGGTGTTGGCGACCAGCTCATGCAGGCGGCAGCCCAGGCGGCCAGCTCCCGCGGCTATCCCCTACTGACCTGGCAGACCGCGCCGGACAATCGATCCGCCCAAACGCTGTACAACCGGTTTATCGCGAACGCCGAACAACCGGGTTCGGCATCCACCTGGATCGAATACTCCTGCCCCCTGCCGTATGCCAGGAAGAACTAATGCGTACCTACGACGTGTTAGGCATCGGCTTCGGGCCCGCCAATCTTGCCCTGGCGATTGCCTTACAGGAAACAGCTAGCGACCTTGATATTCGCTTCGTGGAGGCCCGGCCCGGCCCAGCCTGGCAGAGCACCATGATGCTGGCCGGATCCGATATCCAGAACCACCCGGTGCGTGATCTCGTTTCCTTGCGTAATCCACGTAGCCGTTACAGCTTCATCAACTATCTCTTTGAGCACGACCGGCTCCTCGCGCACCTCAACCTCCCCCGGGAATTTCCGCTACGCAAAGAATACGAGCAGTATATCCGTTGGGCTGCAAACGATTTCGCCGATCTCGTGGATTACCAGAGCTATGTCACCGAGATCGGGACGGGCCGCAACGACGACGATGCACCGTGCTATACAGTGCACACCGCGACCGGTAAGCACTATCAAGCGCGTGCATTAGTTATCGGCACCGGCCGAACACCTTATCTGCCAACACCATTCGCGACAATCAAGTCGCCCAGAATCTTTCACCTGACCGATTACCTGCCCGCTCTGGATCGGCTCACCGAGCAAGGGATCATTACCGAGGACCGTGGCGCACCGCTGGACATCGCTATCGTCGGCGGCAGCCAGAGTGCCGTCGAGCTCACTCTTGACCTGGCCCAACGCTTCCCCGCCGCCCGGGTGACCACGTACGTGCGGCCCTACAGTCTGCGTCAAAAAGACACCAGCCCGTTTAGCGAAGAAGGGTATTTCCCGGATTTCACCGACTACTACTACCGGGCTCCACGACACCGCAAGGATGCTCTCGATTCCTATCTGCGGCTGACAAATTACTCGGCAGCCGACGGTGACGTGCTTCGCGAGCTGTATTGCCTCATCTACGAGCAGCGGCTCGATGGTAACCAGCGGGTATTCGTCCGCGGGTCCCGGCAGATTCGACAGGCTCACGCTGATGACACTGGCGTTGCACTACAGATTGAGGAACTCAACACCGGCGAGCGCGAACACGTCCGTGCCGACATGGTTATTCTGGCCACTGGGTTTCGCGACCTAGGCCCCGGTGCGCATCAAGAACGTGTGCCACCGCTGCTTGATGCTCTGGCGGATCGATTCGCCTTTGATGACCATGGCTATCTGAAAGTGGCCTTGGACTACGAAGTCCAGGCACGCGTTGCCGATACGCCGATTGTTTTCCTCAATGGCCTGTGTGAATCTTCCCATGGGATCGGGGACTCCGGTTCGTTCAGTCTGCTATCCATCCGCGCCGAAGCGATCTGCAGCGGGCTGCGGAAACGCTTGTGCTGATGCGGATCAGCGGGATGACAGCGCCCATTGCGATCGTCTCGCTCGGAGTTTTCATTAACCGGATGGGCGGATTCTTCGCGCTTTTCCTCACTGTTGTGATGGCCGCGCGCGGGTATCGGCCTAACGAAATCTCGATGGCATTGCTGGTCTGCACCCTCGCTGGCATCGGCGCTGCAGGTGGATCAGGTTGGCTGGCAAGACAATTAGGGTTGCGCGGGGCGCTGGTCGCCAGCAGCGCGGTGACGGCGGCTAGCGCGTATGCCGCTGCGGTGGTGGATGGATTCGCGGCAACTGTGGTGGTGACCGCGGTACTTAGCGCTGGCGTGCAGTCCTATGGCCCACTGGCTCAGACCGTCGTCGGTATTTCAGCGGCCGCCGAACAGCGGGTTCGGATGTTCGCGTGGTATCGCCTGGCGATGAATGTTGGTGCGACGGTCGGGCCGTTGTTGGGCGTCTTGCTGATGGGCTGGTCGATGACGGCGCTGCTGCTGGGTAACGCCGCGGCAGCCACGCTTGCGACGCTGTTGCTGCTTGCACTTCCCGCCGATATCGCCGACGATTCGATGCCCGTGGCGCGGGAGCCCGGTAGCGCGCATGCCCAATCCAGCTTGGGCCGCAACCCAACTCATGTCGGCGCCACGTTCACCGCGGCATGCCTGTTGCTGGGTATGGTCTCCTTTGCCTACGGCCAGCAGACCGGAGCGTTCGCACTGGCAATCCGCGATGCCCCCGTGGACCATGCTGTCTACGGCTATCTGCTCGCTCTCAACGCGGCCGTAGTGGTGCTCGGTGAAGTGCCTACCACCCGCTACTCCAGCCGGTGGCAGACCGGTAACGCGCTTGCTGCCGGCGCGTTTTGTGTATGTGCGGGATACATGCTTAACCTGGCGGGTCTCACACTCACCATCTTGGTGGCTTGCGTCCTGCTGTGGACGCTGGGCGAAATGCTGCTAGCACCGGTAGCGGCCGCCTACGCCTGCGAAGCCGCCCCACCCGGGTTGGCGTGCCGATACCAATCGCGCCTAGCCCTATGCCAGGCCGGAGGCAGGTCACTGGGCCCAGCGCTAGGAGTGTTTCTGTACGGACATGACCCGCGCCTGCCGTGGCTGGTGTGCGCAGTTTTGCTGGTGATCACGACCGTCGGGCTACGCCGCCTGGTGCCCCGCACCCTGGCCGCTAGCCGATCTCAGCCACACAGCGAAAACCGATATGCGTGGTCGCCGTGTCCTGTGACTGCGGTGAGCGTGCCGCCGGCCGATACCGGTGACAGTATTCCGGAGCGCACAAATGCGAGCCACCCTTAAGCGTCTGATTGATGGTCGGGTCTGCTGGGCCCTGCGGGGCACAGCACGATTTCGGCGGATGATCCAGCAGGTGATGACCGGAAAACTCGGTGGCAGTCCACTCCCAGACGTTGCCGATCATGTCGACCAGACCGAACCCGTTCGGCGGGAAGGCGCCTACCGGCGAGGTGCCCACCCAGCCCAGGGCGCCATCGTTGCGGTACGGAAACCTGCCTTGCCAGGTGTTCGCCATCAGCTGGCCACCAGGTTTTGCCTCATCTCCCCAGGCATAGGCGGCGTTGACGCCGGCACGGGCCGCGTACTCCCACTCGGCTTCGGTCGGTAACCGCCGGCCGGCCCACCTCGCATACGCCACCGCATCCGGGTAGGCCACCTGGACCACCGGGTGGTCAGCTCGCTCGGTGATGGCGCTGTTCGGCCCGAACGGGTGCCGCCAGTACGCCCCCGGCGCCCAGTCCCACCACTGCCGCCAGTCCCGCAAATCCACTGGGCCTGGCGTCGGACGAAACACCATCGCGCCGGCATCCAGTGCTTGGTCATCGGAACCGGGATATAACGCCGGGTCGATCGGCTGCTCGGCAACGGTCACATAGCCGGTCGCCGCCACAAACTCGGCGAACTGTGCGTTGGTCACCGGGTGCCGCTCTATCGCGAAGGCCCGCACCGTCACGGTATGGATCGGCGCTTCTTCTGGATAGAAACTCGTCGAACCCATCCGAAACGATCCGCCTGGTATATCGACAAGCTCCGTGAGCACCACTTCAGGGTAGAAGGACCGCGCGTCGGCGGTGACACCCGGTTTCACCGGATATCAATCGCGTTGCCGGTACCAGGCGACGATGAACAGCGACATTGCCACCACAAGCGCGATCAATACCCACAGCACGATCGCTTGATCGATCCATGAGCCGGGCGGCGGAGAGCCGGGAAGTATGTTGCGTAACGGCACCACCGCGAACAACATCGCGGCGTACCACGTTGCGAACGGCGGTAAAAACTTCCGTCGACCCAGTGCCATCGGAATGGCTACCCACAGCGCCAACGTGGGTAGGCTGACCAAGACCAGGCAGATCCCCAGGTCGAAGATGAGGGGACCTTGAGATCTGTGCAGGGTAATAACCACGTCGTCATAGATGTCCGGGTTGGGCTCGGCGGAGTCGTGAACGCGGGTAACGGTCGCGTCCCAGCCGTCCAATGACCCGGTAACTTCGATACGCCCCGAAACCTTGCTGCGGTTATCACCATTGCCGGTGAACACGTCAGCCGCGATGACATCGGTGGTGTAGGAATCAAATGGCCAGCTAGCGGGATCACCGTGCGCTTCGATGGTGGTGGCGACTAGCCCGGGCGCTTTTCCGGTTGGGTATTGCAAGTCGCCCAGATCGTTATCCGGGTAGAGACGTACCGCAGCGTCGGAGGTCAACACACCAAAGTTTTTGTCGTACAACGAGTCTTTGGGATAGACCCGCACGTCAACCTCAAGGCGATGGGCCACCGTTTTCAGCTGGTCGAGGCGCACCTGCACGATGGTGTCGTCGGCCGAGTATTGAGTGAAATCCACTGCGGGTAGCTCCGGCGCGGATTGAGCCAGCAGATGCACACCAAATAAGGTCAGGGCGTAAGCAAAAACGACAGCGAGCAGGATTGCCGCACCGGTGGCAATGCGCCGTCTGCGCGATGCGCGCGCCGGCGCCAGGGGCGTCCCAGGCGACGTTGACGGGGCCGGGGTGCTTGCCCGCGCTACGGGGGTACCCGGATCTGGCACGGGCTCAGATGCTAGCAGTTATCAGCCACCAACGCGCACCGCTCCGCCTAGCTCAGCCCAGGGCTTGGCCGCCGCCCCGGCAGACGTCGATCCCGCAGCGGGGACCACCCCCACCGGCGCAGTCTCATCGCCGAGACGGGCCTCCTCAGCACTGCGGTCGTGATTGACGGTGGGACGCCCGGAAGGGCTCGGCCCCGGCCGAGAAAGCGGGGATCGCCCGTTACCCGCGCCCACCGGGGATACCGGATAAAACGGGCGGTCCATCCTGACGTGCGCGGCAGCCGGGGTCCCCGTGGCGGCACTATCAGGCTGGTCCCACGCCCGGCTAAACGTGTGCCGCGGTGTTGCATCAGCCACGCCGCTAGCAAAGTCACCGAAAGCACCAGCCGTGGACACCGCAGCCGGCGGCATCCTGACCGCGGAACCCCCGGCGGCGGTGCGCATCCTTGCTGACGCCGCAGTGATGATCTGCCGATAGCTATCCCTAGCCCGCTGGAGACGATGTTTGGTTCGTGGCGCCACCTCATCCATCAAGTGATAAAGCAGGTACACGACGCCGCCCACCGCCGCCGACACCACCGCCGTCACAAAACCGACCAACGCCCACGCCCACGCCCACGCTAAACGCCAGTACCTCGCCGCACTCATCAGATTGGCACAGTCGTAACCGAAAAGGGCCATGTCACGGTCCTCTATGCATTCCCGGAACATCTTGATCGCCGGCAGCGTGGCGGCGGCAAGACCCGCCATGATGCCGGCAAGCTCTAGCCGCACCGCCTCAACTTCGTCGGCTTGATGCCGCAGGGCAGCGAACACCGCGTGATCAGCTTCGGCCATCCACTGCACGTGCGTGCCCTGATCAGCATTGCGTCTGGTGTATTTTTCCGCGCCATCACCATCCCACGCGGCCGCCGAAGCGCCACTCAGCAAATCAGCGATGTGTCCTGAAAAATGGCCGGAATCACGTTGAAAGTCTTTGCCGCGCTCAGGTGTTCCGAATCCGTTAAACATCAATACGGCTTCCACCAATCCCGCCACCAAAGCCAGAAGCAGCAGGCCCCCTTTAGCCATCGGCAGGGGGTCCCCCAACCCTGTCGCATTTTTACAGATGTCTATCCGCGCCGTTATCGCATCGATTTTCTCTTTTGCCAGCCCAAGCGGTTCAAAGTAATACGCCACGCCCGCAGCTTCGACACCGCCAGCGAACCCCTGAAGCAGCGAGACACCCACGTCGCCACCGATACCATCTACGACCGCACCAGCGATAAGTGCGGCCTCGGTCAGAGCCACGATTACCGCACAGACCTGCAGATAGTCAGCCATCGCCCACCATGTCTCCCTGGGTGCGCACACCACGATGAAAGAACTAGTTCATCGCGGCATCTCAGCAAAATACTTCACCAATAAATGAAGAATTTACCCAAGAGTACGGCACTCAGCAAGAAAAGGTCAACATATGCAACGGTATACTTTAGCTCTGTTTTGTTAAGGGCTTGGCCGCCGCCCCGGCAGACGTCGATCCCGCAGCGGGGACCACCCCCACCGGCGCAGTCTCATCGCCGAGACGGGCCTCCTCAGCACTGCGGTCGTGATTGACGGTGGGACGCCTGGAAGGGCTCGGCCCCGGCCGAGAAAGCGGGGATCGCCCGTTACCCGCGCCCACCGGGGATACCGGCCGGACCGGATAAAACGAGCGGTCCATCCTGACGTGCGAGGCAGCCGGGGTCGCCGTGGCGGCACTATCAGGCTGGTCCCACGCCCGGCTAGGCGTGTGCGCCGGCGTTGCATCAGCCACGCCGCTAGCAAAGTCGGCGAAAGCGCCAACCGCGGTCACCTCAGCCGGCGGCATTCTGACCGCGGAGCCCACGGCGGTGCGCATCCTTGCTGACGCCGCAGTGATGATCTGCTGATAGCTATCCCTAGCCCGCTGGAGACGATGTTTGGTTCGTGGCGCCACATCATTCATCAAGTGATAAAGCAGGTACACGACGCCGCCCACCGCCGCCGACACCACCGCCGTCACAAAACCGACCAACGCCCACGCCCACGCCCACGCCCACGCCGAACGCCAGTACGTCGACGCATCTTCAATATCGCCCTCGGCGAAGAGGTAAAGAGCATAGGCGCGGTCCTGTCGACATTGCCGGAACATCCCGACCGCCGGCAGCGTGGCGGCGGCAAGACCGGCCATGATGCCGGCAAGCTCTAGCCGCACCTCCTCAACTTCGTCGGCTTGATGCCGCAGGGCAGCGGCCACCGCGTCATCGGCTGCGGCCATCCACTGCACGTGCGTGCTCTGATCAGCATTACGACGGGTGTATTTTTCCGCACCGTCACCATCCCACGCGGTCGCCGAAGCGCCACTCAGCAAATCAGCGATGTGTCCTGAAAAATGGCCGGAATCACGTTGAAAGTCCGTGCCGTGCTTGGGTTTACCGAACCCGTTCAACATCAGCACAGCTTCCACCAATCCCGCCACCGAGGCCAGAGTTAGCAGACCCCCGGCGGCCATGGGCAGGGGGTCCCCAAATTTCGTCTTGCCCTTGGCAATCTCTAGTCGAGCCGATACCACATTGTCCTCAAGCCCCTCCTCAATGATGCTCTGGGAGTAGTAAGCCACGCCCCCAGCAGCTACACCGCCAGCAAACCCCTGAAGCAGCGAGACACCCACGTCGCCACCGATACCATCTACGACCGCACCAGCGATAAGTGCGGCCTCAGTCAGGACAACGATTACCGCACAGCCCTGCAGATAGCCGACCACCGAGTCTCCCTGCGTGCGCACACCGCGATGAAAGAACTAGTTCATCGCGGCATGTCAGCAAATACTTCACTAAAAATGAAAAATCATCCCAAAGATACGGCACTCAGCATGAAAACATCAATACCTGCAACGGTATATTTAGGCTTATTTTTATTAGGAGCTTGCTCGCTACCCCACCCCTCTAGACCGACACATATCGCTTAGTCTCGCGAAAACGCTAGGGCCAGTTCCTTTTCCAGGTCCACGTAAGGTTTGCCCGAGATATCAACGGTGACCTGCGCAATGGCACCGCCGGAGAATGTAAACGGCGCCCGGTACCGCCTCGACACCGCCGAACCACTGTTGCGTCCGACGCTAATCGCGGCACCCGCCAACCCGAATGTTCCTGGGTGTGTGGTCACGTCCGCCAACGTAGCTACCGCAGTGTTGTCGATGAACAAGGTGACTTCACCCAGCGGCGTGTGACTGTTTTCCACCGTCCCCATTCGGGCGTAGTGAACACCAACCCGATGCTCCCCCAACGGCATGCCACCCGGCGAAGAAACTAACTGCTCCCGTTCACCGAGGAAGTTATAGACATAATGCAGCCGCCCGTCTTGGATAAACAGCACATGGCCGCCGTGGGCACCGCCCTGCTTGAACAGCACGCCTTGAGCATCAGTGGTATCGACCGTGACCTCGGCCATGACCGAAAAAGACTGGCCACGCAGTTCGGCGCCGGCCCCAATGCCGACCTCGGCCGCATGGGGGTAGTAGGTGTAGGTGGATCGTTCACCGACCAGGTAGGGCCGCCAACGCAGAACCGTTTCCATCATGTTGAGATCAGCGAGCGGCAGCCCGTTGTATTTAGCGGCCTCGGAAAACCACAAGGCTTTGAGTTCCTCGAGCTTGTCGGGGTGTTCATCAGCCAGGTCGTGACATTGGCTGCGGTCGGCTTCGATATGGAAGAGCTCCCAGCGATCTTTGTCAAAATGCGACCAGCCCGCCGGGGTGGCAGCGTGGATGGTGTTAGCGAACCATCCTTTGTGCCAGATCCCTCGAGTGCCCAGCATGGTGTAAAACTGCGTCTGTTTTCCCGTATCAGCAGTTGGATCAGCAAGGGCTGCTGCGAAACTCACGCCATCGAGGGGTTTCTGCGGAATGCCTTTGACGGTTTCTGGTGGCGTGAGACCGAGCAGGTCGTAGATTGTCGGGGTGATATCGCAAACGTTGACGTAGTTGTCACGGACTTCGCCGTGGGCCGCAATACCGTTGGGCCACGAGATAATTGCCGGGTCGGCTATGCCACCCTCATGGGAGGCATAGCGTTTGAACAATTTGTAGGGTGTATTGAAAGCCATCGCCCACCCAATCGGGTAATGATTGTAGGTTTCCGGCCCGCCCAGTTGGTCGAAAAGTCGCAGGCTCTCTTCGACGGTGTCGATGTAGCCGTTGAAAAATTTCCCTTCATTCACCGATCCGTTGGGGCCGCCTTCTCCACTAGCACCGTTATCGGAGATAACCACAATGATGGTGTTGTCCAGCTGCCCGGACTCCTCCAGATAATCCAAGATCCGGCCGATCTGAGCGTCGGTATAACTCAAGAACCCGGCGAATACCTCAACCATCCGGCTAAACAGTTTTTTCTCGTCGTCGTTCAGGGAGTCCCACGGCCGCACCGTGTCCTGCATCGGCCACGCCTCGCCCTGCGGGCCCTGCACATCCAGATATGGGTTAATCGGCGACAACTCGGTATCAGCGGGGACGATGCCCATCGATTTCTGCCTGTCCAGCACAATCTCGCGATACTTTTCGTAACCCATATCAAAGCGCCCGGCATATTTGTCTGCCCACTCAGTGAAGACATGGTGCGGCGCGTGACCGGCACCCGGGCAAACATAGCTGAACCACGGCTTATCCGGGGCAATCACCTTGGCGTCGCGAATAAACTCGATGGTTTTGTCCGCAATGTCCTTGGAGACGTGATAGCCGTCCTCAGGGGTTCCCGGTGGGGAGATCGGGTGGTTGTCATATACCAGATCGGGATACCACTGGTCGGTCTCGCCGCCCATGAACCCATAAAACCGTTCGAAACCACGCGACAGCGGCCAATGCCGTTTCGTGGCAGCCAAATTGGACTCCTCAAGCGGAGTCAAATGCCACTTACCGATGCAGTAAGTGTTGTAGCCGCGCTCGGCAAGCACCTCCGAGATCAGCGCGGTCTCCGCCGGTATACGGCCGTTGCAGTTGGGAAACCCGTCGGTGAATTCCTCGATGGTGGCCATGCCCACGGTGGTCGCATTGCGACCGGTCAGCAAGGCCGCCCGAGTGGGCGAACACAGCGCAGTGGTGTGGAATTGCGCAAGGCGGACACCACGATTGGCAATTCTGGTCATGGCCGGCATGTCCACCAAACCGCCGAAGCAGTCCCAGGTGGCTATCCCGGTGTCGTCCCAGACCACATAGAGCACATTGGGCGCGTTGGCTGGCGCAGTCGGCGCTGCGTAGGGACCCCAATCGGGTTCGGAGTCACGAACATCGAGCTCGATCTTGCCGGCAAACTCACGCGACTCTACCGCCACTGCCTACCCTGCTTTCCCTAGCTTCCACGGCACGCCAAGATGTGCGTGGAGGCAAGGTTACACCGGGCTGCGGGCGCAGTCTCCGGCACCCGCGAGCGTACAGAGTTACACGGCTTGAGCCGGCGTGTCGTGTCTAGACACGCACACTCCCGCCAGGATGCTAGGGAGTTTTACTTCGCCTTTTCCAGGATATCCACCAGCCGCCAGCGCTTAGTCGCCGACAACGGACGCGTCTCCATCAACGAGACCCGGTCTCCGACACCGGCAATGCCGTGCTCGTCGTGCGCCTTGACCTTGGTGGTGGTTCGGATGATCTTGCCGTAAAGCGGATGACGCACCCGGTCTTCCAGCTCGACGACGATGGTTTTCTGCATCTTGTCACTCACCACATAGCCGATACGCGTCTTACGTCGGCCTCGCGGCTGCGGGGTGCTTGGGGTGTGCTTAGGACCCTTAGTAGCGTTGTCTGCCATCATCACTCTCCACCGGTAGGCCCAGCAGCGAGCCCGAGTTCACGTTCACGCAGCACGGTGTAGGCGCGCGCGATTTCCTGGCGTACCGTCCGGAATCGACGGTTGTTACTGAGCTGACCGGTAGCCAGCTGGAAGCGCAGATTGAACAGCTCTTCCTTGGATTCACGCAGGCGGTCGGTCAGCTCTTCATCAGTGAGCTCACGCAGTTCGCCAGCGGAGACTCCCACTGCCATCAGAACTGCTCCTCTCGAGTAACGATGCGTGCCTTGATCGGCAGCTTGTGGATTGCTCTGGTCAATGCTGCCCGAGCAATCCCTTCATTGGGGTAACTGAGCTCGAAGAGCACCCGGCCCGGCTTGACGTTAACCACCCACCATTCCGGGGACCCCTTGCCCGAACCCATCCGGGTTTCGGCAGGCTTCTTGGTCAACGGACGGTCCGGGAAGACGTTGATCCACACCTTGCCGCCACGCTTGATGTGCCGATTGATGGCAATACGCGCGGCCTCGATCTGCCGGTTGGTGACATAAGCGTGTTCGAGGGCTTGAATGCCGTAATCGCCAAAGTTGACCGCTGTGCCCCCACTGGCGATACCGCGTTGCCGCGGGTGGTGCTGCTTGCGGTGCTTGATCTTACGGGGAATCAGCATGATTCAGCTCTCCAGTGTCTGCGATGCCTGCGGCTGCGCAGCCGACTCGGTATCCGCCGGGGCAACGCCCGTCTCCTCAGCACCGGCGGCCCGGCCGGCGTCAGTGCCTGTCACGGTAGTGCCCGTAGCACCACTGCGCCGTGGACGCGTTCCGGACGGACGTTCACGACGGGCGCGCTCGGCGCCAGCGGGTGCCGAAATCGCCGATTCACGTTTGCCGCCAACAACTTCGCCTTTATAAATCCATACCTTCACACCGATCCGGCCGAAGGTGGTCCTGGCTTCATAAAGACCGTAATCAATGTCAGCGCGCAGAGTATGCAGCGGGACGCGGCCTTCCCGGTAGAATTCCGAACGGCTCATCTCGGCGCCGCCGAGTCGGCCGGAGCACTGCACCCGGATGCCTTTGACACTGGGCTGCCGCAGCGCTGACTGGATCGCCTTGCGCATCGCCCGACGGAAAGCCACCCGGTTGCTCAGCTGCTCGGCCACTCCCTGCGCCACTAACTGAGCCTGCGATTCGGGGTTTTTGACTTCAAGAATGTTGAGCTGAATCTGCTTGCCAGTCAACTTCTCCAAGTCAGCGCGGATCCGGTCAGCCTCGGTACCGCGGCGACCGATCACAATCCCTGGACGGGCAGTATGGATGTCGACCCGGACACGATCACGAGTCCGCTCGATCTCCACATCGGCAATCCCCGCACGTTCTAGCCCACTGGCCAACAACCGGCGAATCGCTACGTCTTCTTTAACGTATTCGGCGTACTGCTTATCGGCGTACCACCGCGATTTCCAATCGGTGGTGATGCCCAGCCGAAAGCCATGCGGATTAATCTTCTGGCCCACTACTGCGAGCCTCCCTTCGCGTCAGAAGTCTGCGAACTGGCTTCAGCGGTCTTTGGTGCCTGCACTGCGGCTGCCTTACTGGCCTCAGCCCGTCGAGCCCGCACTGACCGCTGCGATTGCTGCCCCTTGGCCGGCCGGCTCTCTACCACCACGGTGATGTGGCTGGTGCGTCGACGGATCCGATACGCGCGCCCCTGCGCCCGCGGACGGATGCGCTTGGCGGTCGGCCCCTCGTCGGCATACACCGTGGCCACCACCAAAGTGGTGGGGTCCAAACCATTGTTGTTCTGCGCGTTGGCAGCGGCGCTGGCAATGACCTTGGCCACCGGACCGCTAGCCGCCTGAGGCGCCCAGCGCAGAATGTCCAGGGCCTCGGCCACCGACTTGCCGCGTACCAGGTCAATAACCCGGCGCGCCTTGGTGGCCGACACCCGCACAAACCGTGCTTTAGCTACCGCCGACGGGAACTCCGTGGTAGTGGTCATCGCCGCTTCTCCTCCATGGCGCCGGTCAGGTCGTTCATCGGCGCTTACTCTTACGGTCGTCTTTGATGTGTCCCTTGAAGGTGCGGGTTGGGGCGAACTCGCCCAACTTGTGCCCCACCATCGCCTCGGTGACAAAGACCGGGACATGCTTGCGGCCGTCGTGCACCGCAAAGGTGTGCCCGATGAAGTCGGGAATTATGGTCGAGCGCCGCGACCAGGTCTTGATGACCTGCTTGCTGTTTTTGTCGTTCAGCACATCGACCTTCTTGAGCAGATGGTCGTCGACGAACGGACCCTTTTTCAGGCTGCGTGGCATTCTTACTCCTGGCTACTCCAGCTACCCTGGCTAGTCTCGCGGCTTCCTAGCGCGAGTGTTTCTTGCCGGTGCGCCGGCGTCGAACGATCATCTTGTTACTGAGCTTCTTACGCTTACGCGTGCGCCCCTCCGGCTTGCCCCACGGGCTAACCGGGTGACGACCACCGGAGGTCTTCCCCTCACCACCGCCGTGCGGGTGGTCCACCGGGTTCATCACGACACCACGTACTGACGGACGTTTGCCCTTCCACCGCATCCGGCCGGCTTTACCCCAGTTGATGTTTGCCTGCTCGGCGTTACCCACCTCGCCGACAGTCGCCCGGCAACGCACATCAACGCGCCGAATCTCACCACTAGGCATCCGCAGCGACGCGTAAGTGCTTTCCTTGCCCAGCAACTGGATGCTTGATCCGGCAGAGCGCGCGAGTTTGGCTCCACCCCCAGGCCGAAGCTCTACCGCGTGCACCAAAGTACCGGCTGGGATGTTGCGCAGCGGCAGGTTGTTGCCGGGCTTAATGTCGGCGTTAGCCCCGGACTCCACCACGTCACCCTGCGAAAGCCCTTGCGGGGCAATGATGTAGCGCTTTTCGCCATCCAAGTAATGCAATAAAGCGATGTTCGCTGTCCGGTTCGGGTCGTATTCGATATGGGCAACCTTGGCGTTAACGCCGTCTTTGTCGTTGCGGCGAAAGTCGATCAACCGGTAAGCACGCTTGTGCCCGCCACCCTGATGGCGAGTAGTGATCCGGCCGTGCGCATTACGTCCGCCACGGCTATGCAGCGGCCGCACCAACGACTTCTCCGGCGTTGACCGAGTAATCTCGGCGAAATCGGAGACGCTGGCACCACGACGACCAGGTGTGGTCGGCTTGTACTTGCGAATTCCCATGTCGGTCAGGCCTCTTCTTCTCTTACGTCTGTCACAGTCGCTAGGCTCTCGCGGTCAACTACGCCGGTGCGCCGAACAGATCGATCGGCTTGCTCCCCGAAGCCAATGTCACGATGGCCCGTTTCGTGTCTTTACGCTTGCCATACCCGGTTCTCGTACGCTTGCGCTTGCCTTGACGGTTTGCCGTGTTCACCGAGACGACCTTCACTGAGAAGATCTTTTCGATGGCAATCTTGATCTGCGTCTTATTCGAGTCGGGATGCACCACGAACGTATAGACATTGTTGTCGAGCAGCCCATAGGACTTCTCCGAAATGACCGGGGCCAAGATGATGTCGCGGGGATCGGTGAGAGTCGCCATCAGCCCGAAACCTCCTCGGAAATCGTCTGGTTCGCAGCAATGTAGGTGTTGAGCGCCTCAACACTGAACACCAGATCATCGGAGCGCAACACGTCGTAGGTGTTGAGTTGATCGGGCGTCAGTAGGTGTACACCCGGCAGGTTGCGCACGCTCTTAGCGCCGGTCTCATCGCTGCGCCCAATCACGACAAGCACGTGCTTTCGATCGGTCAGCGTCTCCAGAAACGCCCTAGCGTCTTTGGTCGACGGGATCTGACCCGACACCAGCTCGGTGACCGCATGGATACGACCGTTGCGGGCCCGGTCCGACAATGCCCCACGAAGCGCAGCAGCAATCATCTTCTTTGGCGTGCGCTGACTGTAGTCACGCGGCTTCGGGCCATGCACAACGCCACCACCGGTAAACTGCGGCGCCCGAGTGGACCCCTGCCGGGCCCGGCCGGTGCCTTTCTGCCGGTACGGCTTGCGGCCACCACCACTGACTTCACCGCGGGTTTTGGTCGAGTGAGTACCCTGCCGCGCCGCGGCCCGCTGCGCGGTGACCACTTGATGCATCAGGGCGATATTGGCCGGCACATCGAACAGCTCAGCCGGCAGCTCAATGGCACCTTCGACCGTTCCCGCTGGAGTTTTCACATCAAGCTTGTGAATTTTTTGCGCCTGCTGGGTCATCACGCTTCACCTCGTTTGATCGCACTGAGGACCATGACGAGTCCACCATTGCGGCCAGGGACCGCACCCTTAATCAGAAGCACACCGTTATCGGCATCGACTTTATGCACCACCAAGTTTTGGACGGTGACTTTGTCGTTACCCATGCGGCCGGCCATCCGAGTGCCTTTAAACACCCGCCCGGGGGTGGAGCAACCACCGATAGAGCCCGGACGACGATGCACTGCCTGGGCGCCGTGGCTAGCGCCCTGGCCGCGAAAACCATGCCGCTTCATCCCACCGGCGGTGCCTTTGCCCTTGCTGGTACCGGTCACGTCAACGTAGCTGCCGTCAGTGAAAATGTCGGCGGTTAGTTCTTGACCAACCTCATAGCCCGCCACCGCATCTGGGCCATCTAGACGCAGTTCGGCCAGATGACGACGCGGATTGACCCCCGCCGCCGCGTACTGGCCGGTCACTGGCTTATTGACCTTGCGCGGGCTGATCTCGCCGTAAGCCAACTGGACGGCGGAATAACCGTCTCGCTCGGGGGTACGGATGCGGGTCACCACATTGGGGCCAGCTTTGACCACAGTTACCGGCACAACCTTGTTGTTCTCATCGAACACCTGCGTCATGCCCAGTTTGGTTCCCAGAATGCCTTTTCGTGCCATTGCTGTAGAAGTCTCCTACTGGATGTTGACGTCGACGCTGGCCGGCAGATCGATGCGCATCAAGGCATCAACGGTCTTTGGCGTCGGATCGATGATGTCGATCAACCGTTTGTGTGTACGCATTTCGAAATGTTCCCGCGAGTCTTTGTATTTGTGCGGGGAACGAATGACGCAGTACACGTTCTTCTCGGTTGGCAACGGCACTGGGCCCACCACGCTGGCGCCAGTACGGACAACCGTCTCGACGATCTTGCGCGCCGATGCGTCGATGGCCTCATGGTCGTAAGCCTTGAGCCTAATGCGGATCTTTTGTCCCGCCACTCTTCCTCTACCTCACTCCATGCCTCGAGGCCCTTGCCCGGACCTGTTGTGCCCCGACGCATCGATCGCCCTAAGGCGATCGGCGTCGCGCGCTCAATATTGCAATGTTGCGCCGCTGTTTACCTGTCCTGGTCCACCGGCCTACCGCGCATGAGTGCCTCCACCCGCACGCAGCCCTCTACCACGTCGAAATTCGTCGTGCTCAAAGGATGACCGGATGCGCCCGCCGGGCGCCGGTCGTATGCCCGACCAAGCGCAAACCCGGCCCAGGGCAACCTGAACAGTATGCCCTTGACAGCGGATCCACGCAAACGGCGCAGTGCGGACCGTTCCAGACCGGCCCCGCGACGACGCCTTGCCCCCGCCGGCGAGGCCGCCGACGGAGCAGGAATGCGCGCCTCAACCGACCCCGCAAGGGGGGATTGACCAGTAACCGAGCCATCACATGCCGGGCGCTGGGCAGCACTCCTCTTGCTTAAGCAAGCAAATTGATATTAACTTTCTTGATGAAGTGGATGCTCCACCTACTGCGCGCCTGCAGGCTGGCATGAACGGAGATTTATCGTGAGTTCCGACAACGGCGGGGGATGGATCGTAATCGGCACCGTGATCGCCTTGATGGCCATTTTCATCGTTGCCTTCTCCGACGACGGAGAAGATGAATCAGACGATGACAGCTCGACCGAGCCGAACAACGGGGATGCGTTCACCCTCAGCAGTCAGGGCGCGCGGCACACCTACCAAACATGGCGCAGCGCCGATCTGGACGGAGCCTGGGCGGGCCCGGCCGCAGCGCAGAGCATCACCCAGAACGCTTTATTGGGAAATCTGGCAGATCAGATCGCCGATATCAGCAGTGAAGTGCAGGGCGTCGTACAGACGCAAGCTCACCAGGTCAACGATAGCAAAGCAACTCTCCGAAACGTTGTGCATGAATTGAACGCGGCGATACCGCTCGCCAAATCTTTGTATTACTCCGGCCCATCCGGTCCAGCATTGTCCTATCAATTCCAACTAGCGGTATCGAGTCCTGCACTATCGACCGGAACAAACACCACACATCACATGCATGGCAACGCAGAAAAAAACGCCGTACAGCTGAGAGTGCTGGCCCAAAGATATGACGACGCATTCACCGCACTGCCCTACGTCAATGATCCAAATCTTTCTCAGCCACACCAGGAGCAGACATGACCAAACCTGATGCGCGAATCACCACAGCGCCTCAAACCGGATGCTAAATTCGATTTCCCTATGGCTCCACACGTCGCCTTTGTCGATACCTACGGGCCTTCCTCAGCGCGGTTTGCGCCGGCATTTCAGGACGCCGGCTATACCCCAATTCGGGTGTGCAGCACCACCGACGTGCCCAGGCTTTACCGCCGCCACGTGGATCCGTTTGTCTACCCGGTAGAAGTACTACACCGTGGCGATCTGGCCGCGACCGTCCAACAGTTAGCATCGTTGCACACCGTCGCGGTGATCCCAGGCTGCGAGCTGGGGGTGGAGCTGGCCGACTCACTCAGCGAGGCGTTACATCCCCTCACCGGCACACCGACTAATGGCTCTGCGCTCAGCGCGGCTCGCCGCGATAAGTACGTGATGATCGAGCGGATCAAGGCACAGGGTTTACGGGGAGCTCGCCAGCTGTTGGTCAACGACGAAGAACAGCTCTACAAGTGGCACGCCGAGGCCGGCGGAATGGTTGTCGTTAAACCGCTGCGCAGCGCGGGTGGCGACGGCGTGAGTTGGTGCCGCACCCCGCACGACTCGGTTGCGGCCTTCCGTCGCCTCAGCACCAGAAAAACCGATGGCGGCGAACTACGCGATGGTGTTGTGGCTCAGGAATATCTGGTGGGCGGGGAATACATCGTCAACACCGTGAGCCGCGACGGCGCTCACCATGTGTGCGATATCTGGAAGACCCATCGAATTAGCGCCAACGGTGTCCTTGATTTGGAGGTGGCCTGCCAGGTCATGCCGCGTGCCGGCGACATCCAGGACATGCTGGTCGCCTATGCCGGCGCCGTGCTCGATGCACTCGGCATCCAGCACGGCGCCGCACATGCCGAAATCAAGGTCACACCGGCCGGCCCCTGTCTTATCGAGATAGGAGCACGGGTTGCCGGCCAAGACATGCCCGAC
The DNA here is from genome assembly GCA_019751635.1 of Mycobacteriaceae bacterium. Classification (GTDB taxonomy): domain Bacteria; phylum Actinomycetota; class Actinomycetes; order Mycobacteriales; family Mycobacteriaceae; genus Mycobacterium. The sequence goes on along the minus strand of JAIENC010000285.1, from coordinate 403 downwards.
CTAGCCCTTCGCGCTATCGGGGAGTCACAGGTGGAGTGGATGGTGGATGCCTACATCCGGCCGAAGCGGTTCGCGCAACGCTGCGGCCAGCCGTATCACGTTATGCGTCACGTCGCCTCCGCCTTCATGGTTGCCCCGCGTAGCGGCCGACTCCTGGCCTATCACGGATTGCCTGCCATTGAACAACTGGATAGCTACGTCGATATGCAGATTCTCGTACGTCCTGGCGAATTCCTCACCACCACAATCGATGACAGCAGTTACCCGATAAAAATCATTCTGGCCCATGAAATCGAGGAGATTTTGCTGCGGGATTTGTGGACACTTCGCCAGATCGACGGCTCGGCGAAAAGCGCCAGCGGCAGCAGCGGGTCCCGCGCGGCGCGTTCCACCCGCAGCAGCA
>JAIENC010000093.1 GCA_019751635.1 Mycobacteriaceae bacterium | reverse complement strand
GGGACTGGGACTGGGACTGGGACTGGGACTGGGACTGGGACTGGGACTGGGACTGGGACTGGGACTGGGACTGGGACTGGGACGGGGACGGGGACGGGGACTGGGACGGGTACGGGGACTGGGACGGGTACCGGAACAGGGACGGGGACTGGTACCGGAACTGGTACGGGTGCGAGCACTGGTTTAACAGCGACTTATACGGTGACGTCGCAATGGAACAGTGGTTATGTTGCGAATTACACAATCACCAACACGGGCTCTGTGCCGGTGACCAACTGGCATGCCCAGTTTGATATGCCAGCCAATGGCTCTGTATCGAATGTCTGGAACGCCAATGTCACTCACTCTGGGGCGCAGTACACCCTGACTCCGGAGTCATGGACGCAAACGATTGCACCTGGCAGTTCGATAACCATCGGTTTTCAAGCCACGCAAAATGGCGCCTATCTGCCACCGACGAATTTGTTGGTTGATGGGCACGCAGTTACTACGGGGACTGGGACTGGGACGGGCACGGGGACTGGGACGGGCACGGGGACGGGGACGGGCACGGGGACGGGGACGGGCACGGGGACGGGGACTGGGACGGGGACTGGGACTGGCACGGGGACTGGGACTGGCACGGGGACTGGGACGGGCACGGGGACTGGGACTGGGACGGGCACGGGGACTGGGACGGGCACGGGGACTGGGACGGGCACGGGGACTGGGACGGGCACGGGAACTGGAACCGGTTCTGGAAATGGGCCCGAATTTAGTCCTTATGTCGATATAACCCTTTGGCCTTCGAATAGCGGATACAACTTTGCGAATGCCGCTAACGCGGGAGTCACAGACGTCACACTGGCCTTCATCACCGCCGATCCGACTGGGCAGGTTGCTTGGGGCGGCTATAGCGCGTACGCGCTTAATGGAGGTTCGCAGATCTCGTACATCAACAACCAGATTGCCAACATGCACGCGGTGGGCATCGACGGCACTATCTCCTTCGGCGGTGCGGCTGGCACGGATCTCGCCTACACCGCTACCAACGCCGCCGCGCTGGCCAAGCAGTACGAGCAGGTGGTCAATACTTACCACATATATAAATTCGATTTTGACGTCGAAGGTGCTATGCAAGGTAACAGTGCTGTGGTGACACGACAGGCGCAAGCAATTGCCATGTTGCAGCAGCAACAGGAGGCTCTCGGCAAGACCATTGAAGTTTCCTACACCCTTCCCGTGATGCCGACCGGCCTGGTGGAGGGGCCGAATGGTGGGATGAATGTTCTGAATATCGCGAAAGCTAATGGCGTGGACATCACTCGGGTGAACATCATGACCATGGACTATTACGACCCGTCGGTAACCGATATGGGTGACGCCGCGATTCAAGCGGCCACGGCTACTCACGGACAATTACTACGGCTGTATCCATCGATGTCCAGCTCGGAGGCCTGGGACATGATCGGGGTGACACCCTTAATCGGAGTTAACGACAATCCGACCGAGATCTTCACGCTGGCCGACGCTCAGGAGCTGACCACTTTCGCCCACCAGAACGACATCGGTGAACTGTCCATGTGGCAGCTTCCCCGCGATGTTCAAGGCCGGCTGGGTGTGCCGAACGGCCTCGACGGTAGTGGGATAGTGCAGACTCCCTTCGCGTTCACCAGAATTCTTGGCGGGTACACCATGACGGGGCAGGGGTGATTTAGCCTGGTAAGTGAATCCCTCACGGCTTGACCAGAATTCGGATGGGATTGCCGTGCTGGTGTTTGAGCTTCTCGATTCCAGTCGTTAGCTGGTCAAGTGACACGATGTCACTGATGGATCGCGAAAGATCAAGGCGTCCTAATGAAACCAGTTGTGCCAGCGTCTCGATGTCGGCGCTTTGGTAGCCGAGATGACCGAGCACTTGGGTGCGCGCCAGCCCAAACATGGCGGTGGGTCCGATGTTCGGTGATTCGGCACTCATGCCCACGCTGACAAGACGGCCGCCAACAGTCAAACAATCAAGGGCTTGCTCAAACGTTGTTTTAAGGCCTACGGCATCAAATGCAACGTCGAGTTTGCGGCCACCGGTAAGTTCGGCGATCGTGGCTTTCACCTGATTGCCCCGGACGTTCAAGGCGTAGTCCGCGCCAACTTCTCGCGCTCGGTCCAGAACAGCGGAGTTAATATCGAGAGCGATAATCGGTGCGGCGCCGACTAGCCGGGCAAGTTGCACGATGTGGGTGCCGATACCACCGATGCCCCATACCCCAACCGCTTCCCCAACCATGACCTTTCCGGTTCGTACCACCGCGCCGTATGGTGTCGATACCGCATCGGCAAGGATCGCGGCTTGTTCTAATGAGACATTGTCGGGTACGCGGGTCAGGCCGGTTGCCTGAGCCAAGGTGTATTCGGCCCACGCGCCATCGTAGGCAAAGGCCATCAGTTGCATCCGCTGACAGTTCGTGCTGTCACCGCGGCGGCAGTTTGGGCATGATCGGCAGGGTCGGCCCGCTGCGATGACAACCCGATCTCCGATTGTCCAGCCGCTCACATCAGGGCCGAGTTTTGCAATGGTGCCGGATGCTTCATGGCCCTGGGTCACTACCGGGATCTGGGCGGGAAATGTTCCGTTGATCAAACTTAAATCTGAGTGGCAGATCCCGCAGTAGGCAACTCTAACGAGAACCTCACCTGGGCCTGGATCTGGAATCGCAACCTCTTCTAGGGCAACCCTTTGAGTTTCAGCGTAAAAGCGTTCGGCGCGCATGGTCGGTGCCATAGCTAGCGGTGCCTTTCCTTGCCGTGGGTTTACTGCCGGGGGCCAAGCAACGCTACCGAGGCATCGATAGCGGCTTCGGAGATCTCGCCGATATCGCGGCCATCTTCGACGGCTAACGCGGTCAATTCGCGTAGTCCACCGACCAAGATCACTGCGAGCGGCGTCGTCAATGCCGGCAATCCGGCTCGCCGAAACCCGGGATTGCCGCTTAGTGCGGTCAACAAGTTAGTCAGTAATTCCAGTCCGTGACGCTGGACGGGACGAGCTGCGGCACCTAGCGACGGCAGCTCGCGAATCCAGCTCAAGGTGATAGCCGGACGTGACTGAATATTGTTGACGTACGCCTCGACGGCCTGGCGAATTTGGTGGTGCCAGTCGGCGTTGGGATCGACCGCTTGGCGAATGTCCTCGCCCAGTCTTTCGGCCTCCGCCCGCAGCAGCTCCAGAAAACATTGCTCTTTGCTGACGAATTGGTCATAGAACGTGCGTTTTGATGTGCGCGCGTAGCGAACGATGTCAGCGACAGTGGTGGCACGATACCCGCGTTCGCTGATTGATGTGGTCAGGCCCTCGAACAGCCGAACCCGAAACGGGTCACTGCTATCGAGGATCGTGTTGGTGGCCGCTGCTGTCACGATTGCGCCCCTTCCGGATGATCTCCGCATGCACACCTTGTCAGGGCCGGTACTGTAGAGTACCGTACCCGAATAGCCTTGCAGTACACGTGAGTACCGCAAGGTAGTCCCAGAACGTTGGGAGCGCCATGGCCGTCAATGAAGTAGTCGTCATCACATCCGAACCGCTCGAAATCAGCCTGCCGCCGGCAGTCAAGATTCCCAAAATCGCTCTGAGTATGGCTTTTTGGATCTCACGTCACTGGATGGTTGGGCAGTTGATGCGCCATTACGGCACAACTTTCCTATGCGATTTGCTGGTCTATGGCCCTACGGTGATGATTGCCGATCCGCAGGTGGCCAAGCAGGTTTTCACCAGCAGCCCCGAAGACTTGGGCAACATTCAGCCCAATCTGAGTCGGCTGTTTGGCTCGGGCTCAGTGTTTGGGCTCGAAGGTGACGATCATCGGCAGCGGCGGCGATTATTGGCGCCGCCCTTCCATGGCAAAAGCATGAAGCGATATGAAGCCATTATCGAAGAAGAGACGCTTCGCGAGATAGCCACCTGGCCAGAAGATCGGCCGTTTGCCACGTTGCCATCCATGATGCGAATCACCCTTAATTCGATCTTGCGAGCGGTATTCGGGGCTGAAGGTGCTGAGCTGAATGAACTGCGGCAGATTATCCCGCCGTGGGTGACGTTAGGTTCGCGACTTGCCCCGCTGCCGAAGCCGGTGCGTGACTATGGCCGCTACACCCCATGGGGTCGGCTGGCCCAGTGGCGGCGCCGTTATGACCTCGTTATTGACAAGCTTATTGACAATGAGCGCAATGACCCTGCCTTCGAAGATCGCACTGATGTGCTTGCCGTGCTGTTACGTAGTCGATATGAAGATGGTTCGGCTATGTCGCGCAAAGATATTGGCGACGAACTGTTGACGTTATTAGCCGCCGGTCATGAAACCACCGCAGCGACATTGGGTTGGGCGTTCGAACGGTTAAGCCGGCATCCCGAAGTGTTGGCAGCGCTTGTCTCGGAGGCGGTGACCGAGGATAACCAGTTACGCCAGGCGGTGATCTTGGAAACGCAGCGGGTGAGAACGGTCATCGATTTTGCTAGTCGTCATGTCTACGCCCCGATTTTCCAGCTCGGCGACTGGGCAATCCCGCGTGGGTACTCAATCGTGGTCAGCATCGCCCAAATTCAGGCTGACGCCAACGCCTTTCCTGACCCGCAGCGCTTCGATCCGCAGCGATTTATCGGAGCAAAACCGGCGAACTTTGCCTGGATCCCGTTTGGTGGTGGCGCCCGACGCTGTGTAGGTGCCGCGTTCGCCAATATGGAGATGGACGTGGTGTTGCGAACAGTATTGCGGCACTTTGTTATTGAAAGCACCACGAGACCAGGGGAAAAGTGGCACGCCCGGGGTGTGGCTTTCACGCCCAAAGACGGTGGTCGGGTGGTGGTGCACCGTACTTGTGACGTGTGATTAGGTCTACTCCCGTACCGGAAGTTTCCAGTCGGGGCGGATGAAGTGGCAGGTGTAGCCGTTTGGGTAGCGCTGTAGGTAATCCTGGTGTTCGGGTTCGGCACCCCAAAAATCTTTTGCCGCAACGACTTCAGTGACCACTTCGCCGGGCCAGCGGCCAGAGGCGTTGACATCAGCGATGGTGTCCAGTGCCACCCGTTTTTGCTCTTCGTCGAGGTAGAAAATTGCGGAGCGATAGCTGGTTCCGTGGTCGTTGCCCTGGCGGTTTTTCGTAGTTGGATCGTGAATTTGGAAGAAAAACTCCAGGAGGGTTCGGTAGTCGGTTTTCGTGGAGTCATAAGTGATCTCGATAGCCTCGGCATGGGTGCCGTGATGGCGATACGTTGCGTGGGCAGTGTCGCCGCCGGTGTAGCCGACACGAGTAGCTAGCACGCCAGGTAGTTTGCGGATGAGCTCTTGCATCCCCCAAAAGCAGCCGCCGGCCAGGATTGCTTTATGCGTTGCCACGCAGAACTCCTTCCAGTTTTCCGCACTTGCCGGCTTTGCTGGCTACCGGGCTGGGCCATGCCACGTAATGAATCCCGGTTGAATCATGAAACGCCCCTAGCGAACAGCGCCAATAATCGACCTATCGCAGGATACGCCTACATGTACTTAAGATAAATAAAAGGCGCGGGGAAAAAGGAAAAATTGAAGGGCCGAAAGCCGCAACCTCTGTACCCCTCATGAAAACCGCACTAAGGCGGGGTCCGCGCCTGGGGGGACTCTAATCGAAGAGCGTACTTTAACGCAAGTTGCGTAGCTGAACCAGCGAAACCAAACCCATATTGCTGTGCAGTGCCGCGGGCGGTAATTGTCGAAATCCACGGATTCCCGGGGTTCGGGTTGCTACTTGGGTAATTTTGCGCGCTATCCGAAAATCGAGATCTCTCAGCACCCCTCGATCTGTTGTCAGCTTCAAGAGCGCGGATAAGCCGGCAACGGCGAAAGGGCTTTCCGGGTCAAGCATGACATTGGTGGTTTGCACGAGATGATGCGCGCGATCGGGGGTGGGCAGCGATGACAACGCTGGGGCCGCGGCGTCGATGCGTCGCGCAACGCGTCCGATAAAGCGGCGAAGTAAGTGCCGTCCCAAACTTACCGTTCCGGCATGGCTGACGGTAAGGCCAAGACAATCGATGCGGTCCCGTCCACGATAGGTGGGGTCCTCGACGGATGGTTGGCCATTTCCGCTTAAGGCAATGCGATGTTCTTTGGCGTATTTTCGCTTGACGCCTAAGCCTTCTAATAGTGCATTGATGCGGTTCTCTGCTTCATACACCGCGTCAAGTTGTGGATGCGCAACGATGAAATCGTCGTTGTACCGGGCGTAGAAAATTCCGTCGATCGTCGAAATCGCCGCATCAATGGGGGTGACGGCCAGGTTCTCCAGAACTGGGACGAGTGGAGTTCCCATAGCGACGCCGTTTAATCGAGTGAATTGAGTACCGTCTGGTTCGTGCACGACGGGACGGGCTAGCGAGGTGATGAGGTTCCACGCGTGTGGCCCAATGGTGCGGTGTGGATGGCCCAGTTCTACTACGTGGCGCAGGATGTTCCATAGTGCCGCATTGGTGCCGATTGGAAGATCGTCACCGTAACGTTCGAAATCGGATTGCAGCACATAAAGTGGTGGGCCAGTGCGGCCGAATTGCTTGCGCTGTGCGCGAACGAAACGGGCAAAATCTTGCATAGCCGTCACGTTGGTTAAACCGGGTAGGTACGAATAGACACCGGGGAGTCCATAACAGCGCGCATTATGCGAAAGGAGCTGATACAACGCTGAACCCACCACATGGTCGGTAAATGTCGGTAGGTGGGCTGTGCGGCGCTTGCCTTTGATTTCGAGAGATCGCAGGGTTACCGGTTGCGGCTGGTATTGGCCGTTTGCGACGCTACGGGCGATGGCCTGGGCAAGGGTTCGGCGCTGCGTTGCTGTGCTCAGGTAGGTCACGTCACGGTCGGCGGTGTTGAAGGCCAGGCCGCGCTGGCTTTTTTTCCGGAAGATGCGCAAGATAGCGTCTTCGTAAGTTTGGGGATTTGTCAATCGTTCTTCGATATCGATCGGCTTAATATCGGCAGGCATAGCGCAAGCCTTCCACGGTGCGGCGGTCCAGCTGCCATTCCTGCACAAGCAACACCCAATTCTTCACTAGCGAAGCATCGAACTCGGTAGGCAGAATGCATAATAAACGCAACTGGCCCTGATCAAATATTGCCGATAGCCACCGCCCCGATGTGAATAGTATAAGAGTGCCTTCTGCGAGGCTTTTTGTTGCGGAAGGCCATATTCCCGCTAAAACATTTTGTTCAAGTTTGCGGATATCGGCTGCGCCTGCTCCCGTTTTCAAGTCTGCCGCGATGCCAGTGGGGAAAATTTTCAAAAATTCAGCACGTAAATCCACTGGGTTTTGCGGAGCTGTTAATCCGCTATCGCTGGGTAGTAACCATTTCTCGGTGATGATGTGGCGCAATGCGGCGTATCCAGGTGTGGGCGCAATGTGTAAACACTCGCCACGGGTTGCGGCGCCGCCAGTACTGGTTTGCAGTGCCAGATGTGGTTGCTGTTCGGCGGTTTCCTGGCCGGTTCGTTGATAGAAAAAAATGGCAGTTGGAGATCGGAAAGCGAAGTGTCCCTTACCGTTAAAGAACTGTTGCATGATTTTCACGGTCGCGGCTTTTTGTCGCGCTGGGATCCAGTCCGGGATGGTGATTCGTCCGATGAGTACCGGTTCGGGGTCTTGGGCGAGTGTGTGAATCCAATCTCGCAGCGACAGTAGCGTAGGTAAGGGTGGTGTCATGCGGTCGCGACAGTGTTGCAAGTTGATGTAAACGATCAGGAGCGTAATGACGGCAGCCAAAATCTGGATGATGTCAGAGGCTGGATTGCCGTCCAGCCACACTAGCCATAACAGCGCGAACAGCAACATGATTGTGGTGTTGAGGGCAAGGAATCGGCCTTCGGCGAACATGCGGATTTGGTAGGCGCTGATCACGCTACGCATGAGGAAAACCGACAGGAATATGGCCAAAAAACTGAAAGGTATGTCGGGCATGATAAGAAACCCTAGGCAGATCGACAGTGCCCAAAAGAATAGTGCGATCGCCGGTGTTATCCATAAAATTTTATGAAAAAACTTCAGCTGAAATTGGTGTAGCGCGGGTATTCGATGCAGGCGGACGAAATCAAAATAGAAAACTCCAACACTCTGCGATGCGCCGCGAAGCAGCGGAAGAATCAGGTAAAAAAATTGGAAGATATTGATATCTTGCCATGCCGAAAAAATGGGCAATCGTTCACTGGATTGTGAGCTGAATTCATGGATACCAAATATTGCAAAAACGATCATCCCGTCGAGTCGCAGGGCCAATCCGCCCAGCGTGGTCTGGATTCCCAGTCGGACTGGAATCGACGGAAATAATTCCCGAAGTGATCGGTATTGGGCCTGGTGGCGCGGCCGCATTCCGGTTAGCTGGTAGGCCTGAAGCGTGTAGTGAACGGTAATCCAGATGTTGATCGTATTCGCCATGATGATCGCAGCGATGATTGCCGCAGCTGGGTAAAAAATGATGCCCATGCTCATCACTGCTAGCTGAACAATGGTCGGTGCAAAAATTGACCAAACCGGCCGGTAGATGCGCCGAGTAGCGAACATTCCGGAATGAAGAACGCGGACTGGCAAACCCAGCGCTAATTCGATAATGACCAGGTATGCATAGGAGCGCCCAAGTGGATCGTCATCAGAGGGAAGGAGTCGGGCCAAGGCAACGCATCCGATCATCAGCAAACTCAGCGCGGTAACTATTGCGAGGACTAGCCAGCGGCCAATCTCGCGTTCAACGGCTTCGCGTTTATCGGAGCGAGAGAATTCTCTGATCCGTTCCCGCATAATTTCGAGCAATCCCCACCAGCCGCCGTTGACGATAAAGCTGCCGATACGCAGGATCATGACGGTGTGTGCCGCGGCTTCACCGAATCTGCTGAATACGATCAAAAATTCGGCGGCGCGCAGGACAAATCGTGCGGTGGCGAGCGCTAGGGTGAGGCGAAGGCGGTAACGGAAGTACGCGAAGATTCTGTCAGTGAGCAAGCTCGTATAGAGGGAGACCGCGCGTTCTTGCCGGCGGGCCGTTCGCTCGAACCACTGATCAATATTGTTCACCGAACGAGTTAGGCTACAGTATGCGACGCGGCGATGCAGTCGTATTGTCGGTATCGATTGCGTTGGCAACGATTGCCGTTGCAATTGTTGCCTTCAGCGTGTTTGTCCTTGACCGTGCTTCGCATCTTGCCTCGACGGATTCATCAAAGGCCGATTCAAGTTTATTGGTGGTCGGTTGGGCGCCCAGTCTGTGCCGAGTTTCTCCGGTCACGGTGGGATGTCAGTCTGGTCGTGTTAGCGAATTGGGGTCAACATTTATTCTGCACGGGCTTTGGCCTCAGCCCCCAGCCAATCAGTATTGCGGTGTACCCGAGTCGGTCGCAGACCAAGCCCGCAATACTCACGGCTCCACCATGCCAGCTGTGCAGCTAACGGAGAGTGTGCGTACACGTTTGCAGCCGTTGATGTCTGACGTTTCGGTCATGACTAGCCATGAGTGGTACGCACATGGCACCTGCTCCGGCGTCGGACCCGATGAGTATTTTTCCGATTCTGCCGTTCTGGCCGAGCAAGTTCGTAAGGTGTTAGACCCTGTGTTCAAGGCGGCACAAGGCAATCGAGTGACGCTGAGCACGGTGCGCAGCCTTTTCGATAGCGAGTTCGGCAAGGGGGCGGGTGAGCGTGTTGACTTTTTGTGTCGCAACGTGATTGGCAAAGGCAATGTCATTTTTGAAGTGCAGCTATCTCTTCCGAGGGTCCGTGATCTGGCCGCGGCAGACGCCGTGTCGTTAAAGGATGTGCTGGTGAAAGGGCCGGTGTTGGCTGGACGATGCCGGGGTGCGCGGGTGCTGTAACCCCAAGGTGGGCCAGATCAGTGTGCTGTCTCGAGGGAATCGGGGAACACGTGTGCGGTGAGCCGGGTGTCACTGTATTCGCGCATCGAGACGATCAGTCCGTCGTAGGTTTCGAAGATAAATGCATAGGGGCTGTCATAGTGCACGCCTTCGGTGGTGACACCGTTGCCTTGCGCCTCAATCACGACGCTGTTCCCATCGTTGAGGCAGCCGATCAGTTCGAGGCTCATCTGGACGTGGCTTCTGCACTTCTCGATCTCTCGACGGAAGGCCGGCTTATCCAGGGTGGTTCGGTTGAGGATGCTCCAGTAGGTGAAGTCTTCCCTGAGCAGTGCGAAGCCTTCATCGATGTCGCCGTCCACACACAGGCACTGCAAGCACATCCACGCCAGTTCGGCTTTGGGATTATCGAACGGCGTTGTCACATCATCATCTTATGATCATTTGGCGAATCGGGAGTCGTCGGTGAAGCATGCGCGCGTCGTCACGTTCCCGGGTCCGGCGAGTGTGGAAATCACGTTGGCGCCGCTGCGTAGGGGGCCCCGAGATCCGTGCTTTCACGTTGAACCGTGCGGAACCATCTGGCGGACAAGTCTTTTTTCCGGCGGGTCTGTCACAGCCAAGATCAGTCGAGTATCAGCCACCGCGGTGCGCTGTGAGACTTGGGGTGGCGGTGCCGAACAGTTCATTGAGTCGTTGCCCGAATTGTTGGGCCTGCACGATGACCATGGCGGATTTGCGCCATCAGAACCGACGGTTGCGGCGGCGTACCGGCGGGTGCCGCACTTGCGGCTGGGGCGCACGGGCCAGGTGCTGGAAGCGCTTATTCCCGCGGTTTTAGAACAGCGCGTCCCTGGTGTCGATGCGTTTCGGTCCTGGCGGTTGCTGGTATCGGCTTTTGGGACGTCGGCGCCTGGACCGGCTCCGCCAGGGCTGCGGGTAGTGCCATCGGCTCAGGTATGGCAAGAGATACCAACCTGGGAGTTTCATCGTGCGAACGTCGACCCGAGGCGGGCTCAGGCCGTGGTGAACTGTGCGAGTCGGGCAGCAACCCTGCAACAACTGGTATCCCAGCCGGCGGACCAGGCGCGGGCAGCGCTAACGTCCTTGCCGGGCGTTGGGGAATGGACCGCTGCCGAGACCGCTCAACGGGCTTTTGGAGACGCTGACGCGGTATCGGTGGGTGACTACCACCTTGCCAAGATGATTGGCTGGACGCTGATCGGTCGACCGGTAACCGATGCGGTCATGCTTGAGCTGCTGGAACCGATGCGACCGCACCGCTATCGAGTCATTCGTTTGCTGGAAGCCAGCGGGTTAGCAGCTGAGCCGCGCCGTGGTCCGCGTTTGTCGGTACACGATATTCGTCTACTGTGACGGCCCAGGTATGCCCTCGCTGCGCTAGGTGCGTTATGGGCTTGGTCAGGGCAGGCTGGGCACGGCTAGGATCAGGTTTACCACCGGATGGCTTGTTCGTGTCAAGAACCCGTCAGCGCCGAGGTGAAGGTCAACGAAGATCTGTGGGCAGGGAGGACAGCTGATGACTACCGAATCGGTTGCATCGAAGACACCTAAACTTATCGACCCGGCGTCACCTACCCCTACCGCGGCCACCTCGGTCGATATTAAGCAGACGGTAGATACGCTCCGCGAAACTTTCGCTACCCGGCGCACGCGCAGTGTCGAATGGCGCAAACGCCAGTTACTTCAACTTGAGCGGTTGGTATCTGAGAACGAGGCCGCGATTATCGCCGCAGTGGCTAAGGACCTGGACCGCCAGCCGTTTGAGACCTGGGTTGCTGACCTGGTGACCACCACTGGCGAAGCGAAATATGCGGCTAAACATGTGCACCGATGGATGCGTCGCAGCTATCGGATGTTGGAAGCCCCGCAGCTGCCTGGTCGGGGTTGGGTGCAGTACGAGCCTTATGGGACCGTGCTGGTCATCGGGGCATGGAACTACCCGTTCTACCTGACCCTAGGGCCGGCAGTTGGCGCGATCGCCGCCGGAAACACCGTCGTACTTAAGCCCTCGGAGATCGCACCGGCATCGGCGCAGTTACTCGCTGAACTTGTTTCGCGCTACCTCGACAACGAGGCGATTGCGGTGGTTCAAGGTGATGGGGTGGTGAGTCAGGAGCTGCTCGCGCAGGGATTTGACCGCGTGTTGTTTACCGGGGGCACCGAGATCGGCCGCAAAGTCTATGAAGGCGCGGCCCCGCACCTGACGCCGGTGACCCTTGAACTTGGCGGCAAAAGCCCGGTCATTGTGGCGGCAGACGCCGACGTTAGCGTGGCGGCCAAAAGAATTGCTTGGATCAAACTTCTTAACGCGGGCCAGACCTGCGTCGCCCCGGACTATGTCTTAGCTGACGCCAAGATTGCCGATGAACTCGTCACAAAAATTAGTAAGGCGATGGCAAAATCGCGGTCCAATCAGCCCACCGGAATGCGCATTGTCAACCAGCGCCAGTTCGATCGGCTGACCGGTTATCTGGCTAGCACTTCCGGCCGGATCGCCTTGGGCGGCAACGCCGATCCGTCGGATTTACGCATCCATCCGACGGTTGTTGTCGATCCCGAGCCGAGTGAGCCGTTAATGCAAGAAGAAATCTTTGGGCCCATCTTACCGGTGATCACGTACCAATCTCTCGATGAAGCAATATATTTCGTTAACTCCCGGCCGAAGCCGCTAGCCGCATACCTGTTCACCAAAACCCGCGATATCCGTGAACGGGTCATTGCGGAAGTCTCTGCGGGCGGTATGTTGGTCAACCACCTCGCTTTTCAAGTGTCGACGGTCAAACTCCCGTTTGGGGGGGTCGGCCCGTCGGGTATGGGGTGCTACCACGGGCGCTGGGGATTCGAGGAGTTCAGTCATCGGAAATCGGTGCTGACCAAGCCAACCCGGCCAGATCTCTCGAGTCTTTTCTACCCGCCGTACACCGAGCGGGCATGGGGATTTGCTCGCAAGATTTTTTAACGTTAGCGAGAAAGGAAGTTCATGGTCGGAGTGCAGGATCGCGTCATCGTTGTCACCGGAGCCGGTGGGGGGTTAGGTCGGGAGTATGCCCTGACGCTTGCGGGTGAAGGGGCCAGCGTTGTGGTCAACGACCTTGGCGGGGCTCGTGACGGTACTGGTGCTGGAGCGGCGATGGCCGACCAGGTGGTTGCCGAGATTAAAGACCGTGGCGGACGTGCGGTGGCCAACTACGACAGTGTGGCCAGCCCGGAGGGCGCGGCCAAGATCATCGCGACAGCACTCGAGGAGTTCGGTGCTGTGCACGGGGTAGTGAGCAACGCCGGCATTCTGCGGGACGGCACGTTCCACAAGATGACGTTCGAGAACTGGGATTCTGTGCTCCAGGTGCATCTCTACGGCGGCTATAACGTGGTTCGGGCTGCTTGGCCGCACTTCCGGGAACAGTCCTATGGGCGGGTAGTGGTGGCAACTTCCACCAGTGGCTTGTTTGGTAATTTCGGGCAGGCCAACTACGGAGCTGCCAAACTGGGTCTGGTCGGCATGATTAACACGCTGGCCCTGGAGGGCGCCAAGTACAACATTCGCGCCAACGCTGTTGCGCCAATAGCGGCAACCCGTATGACCCAAGATATTCTGCCGCCGGAAGTGCTGGCCAAACTCACTCCAGAATTTGTTGCCCCCGTGGTGGCGTACTTGTGCACCGAGGAATCTGCTGATACAGCAGCGGTATTCATCGTTGGTGGCGGAAAAGTGCAGCGAGCCGCACTGTTCCAAAACGATGGAGTGAATTTCGACAATCCGCCATCGGTGCACGACGTCGCGGATCGGTGGGCCCAGATTGCGGATATGTCCGAGGCTAAACTGGCCAGTTTCACACTCTAATTTCGATGAAAGCTTGTGTGGTACAAGAGCTTTCGGGTCCATCTGGCATGGTATATACCGATGTCGAAGATGTTGTTGCCCAAGATGGCCAACTGGTTATCGATGTTCGCGCCGCTGGGGTATGTTTCCCGGACTTGCTGCTGGCTAAGGGCGAGTATCAGCCGGTGCTGCCGCCCCCGTTTATTCCGGGCATGGAAGTCGCCGGAGTGGTGGATTGGGCGCCGTTGGGATCCGGGTTCCAAGTAGGAGAACGGGTTTCGGCTTTTGGAGTGCTGGGTGGTTACGCCGAACAAGTAGCTGTTCCGGTAGCTAACGTCATGCGTAGCCCGGCCGGACTCGATGACGCACAAGCGGCTGCGTTGCTGGTGAACTACAACACCATGTACTTCGCGCTAGCTCAGCGTGCCGCCTTGCGAGCCGGTGAGACAGTGTTGGTGCTGGGTTCAGCCGGCGGAGTGGGAACGGCGGCGATCCAGATCGCTAAGGCGATGGGCGCGGGCAAGGTGATTGCTGTGGTACACCGCGAGCATGCGATCGACTATGTCGGTTCCTTGGGGCCTGACGTGGTGCTGCCGCTGGCCGATGGCTGGACCCATCAGGTCAGTGACCACACCAACGGGCGGGGAGTGGATATTGTGGTGGATCCGATCGGTGGCCCTACCTTCGATGATGCCGTTCGGGTACTCGCGGTCAACGGTAGGCTGCTGGCCATCGGCTTTGCTGCGGGCGATATCGCGGCGATCAAAATCAAGCGTCTGTTGTTCAGCAATATTGGTGTGCTCGGGGTGGGGTGGGGCGAGTACCTCAATAAGGTGCCGGGTTCGGCTGGGTTGTTCTTCTGGGGATTAAGTCGACTGGTGTCGGCAGGGCTTAAACCGCCTCCGCCGCAACGCTATCCGTTGTCGCAAGGTTCTGCCGCAATGCAGAGTTTGGTCGCGGGGGCGGTACTGGGTAAGGCTGTTTTGGTGCCTTAACCCACCAGCATTAAGGACGTGGGTTTGGCGCTCCGGTCAAGATGGTGTTCAGCGAGTTTCCGACTGATATCAGTGCGAAACCTCCTGCGAGGGTGACCAGGCCAACGTCTGCCGCGATCGGCATTCCGATCGCATTGACCAGCCCAACCAAGGGTTGGCCATTAACCATCTGAATAAGCCCATCGGTAAATAAGTCGAAGTTATATGACGGAAGGCTAATGACGACGGCTGTGGTGATATCGGCTAGTGGAAGAATGGTCGCGTAGGCGGTGGACAAATCAGCTGTTAAGCCGCCAACGATATTGTTGTTAGCTGTTTGCAGGGACAGCAAAAAGTTGGTAATCGCATCTTGTACCGATGTCGGTCCCAATGCTGCCAGTGTGTTGGGCGTTAATTGCAGCGTGGTCAGTGTCCCCGAAATATCTGGCGCCGACAGTGCTGGCAACGTGATTGGTCCTTGGGCTTGGAATTCGGCAATGGCGGCGTTGATTCCCTGCTGGGTGCCGTTGGCCACTGCTGGGCCCAGGGCGAGGGTGCTGCTGAGCGGCGGGAAGAGCCCGAACGGGGTAGCCACATCGGCGTAGCTGGTGGAGTAGCCGTAGTTTGGATCGCCGTAGCCCCAGTTGATCAATGGCGTCAAGGGGCCATTGAGGAATTCTGCGAGCGGATCCCCGAAGTACGGAATGAGCCGTAGCGGATCGGTCAGGGGCAGGCCCTCGGTGGGAATCATGTAGTACGTGGTGCCGCCGCTGTAGCCCGGTGACGTAGCCAATTGCGTGGCCGAACTGATCTCTGCATGTGTGAGGTGCAGATAGGCGGGGTGCAGGGAGGTGATGCCCATCAGGGCGTTGACGTCGGCGAGGATGTTGATTGGGTATCGCGGGAAATCGGCAAAGCCGTCGTATTCCCTGGTGTACATGACTGTCTGGTACCCCGTGTCCGATGGGGTGGAGATGCCGAAAGGCAAACCTAAACTGGGCATCTCCAGGCCAGGGAACCGGGCGAGCAATCCCCCGTTGGGATTAGACGGGCTAGCGATGAGCACAAAGTTCACGTCTGTTGTCGGGACACCGGCGGTGACCAGGTTGTTCATTTCAAGTGAGGCGACAATGGTGCTTTGTGAATAACCGAATACGGTAACCGGGGTATGGCCTTGGCCAAGTTGATACTCGATCGCGTTATTCAGTGACTTGACGCCCCTGGCCAGGGAGATGTTCAAGGTCAAATCTTTGATGCCGGTAAACGGATAGAGTCCCTCGGCGGTGGTGGAGGGAAGCAAATTTGAGTTAAAGACAGGCGGGGAGGTAAGAGGGAAATTCTGTTCGATAAAAAGGTTGTAAGCGGCTTCCACGTAGGGTTGCGAGGGCGTCGGCGTCCCACTGCCGCCCATGACTAAGGAAACCGCGGATGGTGTACTAGTGAATGGCACTAGCGTTCCTGCGGCCACTGAACCGGCATTGGTTAGTGCCACCCACTCCGCCTGGGCTTGTGAAGTGAGTCCGTTGAGTGTGCCCACCGCGACGGCCTCGGTCTGTGCGTAGGCGTTGCTTGCCGCGGTCAACAGTTCGGCGAATTCGCTCTGATATATGTCTGCTCGGCCAATGAGGGCTTGGTACTCGTGGGAGAAGACGTTAAACAGTGCCGCCGCGGCTGATGACACCTCGTCGTAGGCCGCGGCCGGCATAGCGGCCGTCCAATTTGCGGCAGCTGACCGGGCGGCGTTGATCTCGGCAGCTATTTCCGCCACATTCGTGGCGGTCGCCGTCATGATTGCCGGCTGTGCTTGCACGGAAGTCATTGACGAATCCCTTCTCTGACCAGCGTCCCGTTCTGTCGGGTCGGCATAGTTAAGCCGGAAGGCCTCCAGCTAACTGGGCACTCACCCGCGTCGGCATGCAGCAAGAGTAGAACCCATGCGGTTGGTATGTGCGGTGTTTGTCGATTTTTCCGCCGGCGTGTTTGCCGACCCTGGGTGCTGGCCGTTATCAGGTTTACCTGTTCGTGAAACAGCTTCTTGCAGAAGGTATTACATTTATCGGTTGGCTATTAGCTAATCGGTTCTCGGTGAAATTTCATGCGCTACCCAGCTGTGTGCCTTCGTCGGCCATGCTCAGGTGACTGCCGTAGCGCACGCCGATTTCTCTCGCGCTAGCTCGGCGCGTGCGATAGAGCGCAGGTGCACTTCGTCTGGTCCGTCGAAGATCCGCATCGCGCGGTGCCAGCCGTAGAGTCGGGCCAGCGGCGTGTCGTCGCTGACGCCGGCGGCTCCGTGCACTTGAATCGCGCGGTCAATGACATCGCAGGCTACCTGTGGAGCAACGGCTTTGATCTGAGCAACCATCACGTGGGCGGCTCGGCTGCCATGCTGATCGATGGTCCAGGCGGCCTTCTCGCACAACAGTCGAGCCTGATCGATTTCGTTGCGAGACTGGGCTATTGCCTGCTGGACCAGGCCTTGCTCGGCCAAGGGTCGGCCAAAAGCGATCCGCCGCTGAGCCCGATCCACCATGAGTGCTAATGCGCGTTCGGCAGCGCCAAGCGCGCGCATGCAGTGGTGGATACGGCCCGGCCCCAGCCGAGCCTGGGCGATAGCAAAGCCCGCACCTTCGTCGCCAAGCAGATTGCTGGCGGGCACCCGCACATCGTGGTAGCTGATCTCGCAATGCCCGTGCTGATCCTGCCAGCCGAACACCGGTGTGGATCGGACAATGGTGACGCCCGGAGTGTCTACCGGCACCACGATCATCGATTGCTGCTGATGGGCAGCGGCCTCTGGGTTAGTGCGTCCCATCACGATGAGGACCTTGCATCGGGGATCGGCGGCACCTGAGGTCCACCACTTGCGGCCGTTGATGACGTAGTCGTTGCCGTCACGGGTGATGGTGGTTTCAATGTTGCGGGCGTCGCTACTGGCCACCGCTGGTTCGGTCATCGAGAACGCGCTGCGGATCTCGCCGTTGAGCAGCGGCTCCAGCCACTGGCGGCGTTGCTGCTCGGTAGCAAACATGTGCAGGATCTCCATGTTGCCGGTGTCTGGCGCGGCGCAGTTGAGTGCTTCCGGCGCGATTTCTAAGCTCCAGCCGGTCAGCTCGGCTAGCGGTGCGTACTCCAGGTTGGTTAGGCCTGAGTGTGCGGGCAGAAACAGGTTCCATAGTTGGTGTTCTTTGGCGGTGGCTTTCAGTTTCTCCACAATCGGCGGTACGGAATGATCCTGCGGCCCGGCGGCGGAGCGATACCGGTGGTATTCGGCCTCGGCGGGAAAGACATGTGCTGTCATAAAGGCGGACAGCCGTTGGTGATAGTCGGCTGCCTTTGCCGACATCGCAAAGTCCATGCCTGTCACGATAGCGAGCAGCCCATAGCGCGCGTACCCCATAGCGCGCGTACCCCATAGCGCGAGCAGACGCATAGGTCCCCTGACACGCCGGACAGAAGGGGCTTTTGCGTCTGCTCGCGCTATGGGGTACGCGCCGGGCGGATAGGGTGTTCCGGTGGTAGATACGCAGACGACAGTCGGGGTGGTCGCTGAGTCGGGGGCCGACGAACGGCGTGTTGCGCTGGTGCCGAAGGCGGTCGCGCCGCTGATTAACAGTGGGGTAGCAGTGGTGGTGGAGGCGGGTGCGGGCGAGCGGGCGCTGCTTCCCGACGAGCTATATACCGCGGCCGGGGCCGCCATCGGTGATGCATGGGCCGCAGACATCGTGGTCAAGGTCAGTCCGCCGACCACCGCCGAGGTGGGGCGGCTACATCGCGGGCAGACCCTGATCGGGTTCCTCGCCCCGCGCAACGCCGACAATTCGATTGGTGCCTTAGCGGCCGCGGGTGTTCAGGCTTTCGCGTTGGAGGCGATCCCACGGATTTCGCGGGCGCAAGTGATGGATGCCTTGTCTTCGCAGGCTAACGTGGCGGGATACAAGGCTGTGTTGTTGGCGGCCGGTGAAGCCACCCGCTTTTTCCCGATGCTCACTACGGCCGCGGGAACGGTGAAACCCGCGTCCGTTCTGGTTCTGGGTGTCGGTGTCGCCGGGTTGCAGGCGCTAGCAACAGCTAAACGTTTGGGTGCTCGCACGACTGGCTATGACGTGCGGCCAGAGGTGGCCGATCAAGTCCGCTCGGTCGGTGCCCAATGGCTGGAACTGGGTCCCCGCGATATTGCTGCGGCGGGGAAGGGGGGGTACGCCCGGGAGCTGACCGAGCAGGAAAGAGCTCAGCAGCAGCAAGCATTAACCGAGGCGATTGCCGGGTTTGATGTTGTCATCACGACGGCATTGGTGCCGGGCCGGCCAGCGCCACGGTTGGTGACTGCGGCTGCGGTACAGGCGATGAAGCCGGGCAGTGTGATAGTCGATCTTGCCGGCGAGACCGGTGGAAACTGTGAACTCACCGAGCCGGGACGTACGGTGATCAAGCAGGGGGTGACCATCGCCGCGCCGCTGAACCTGCCGGCAACCATGCCTGAGCACGCCAGCGAGCTTTATAGCAAGAACGTCACGGCGCTGTTGGAGCTGCTGGTCAAGGACGGCAAGCTGGACCCGGATTTCGACGATGAAATTGTTGCGGCGGCATGCGTGACGTGGGCAGTTGGAGGAGAAAGTTAGATGTATAACGAACTGCTGGCTAATCTGGCGATCCTGGTGCTGTCTGGGTTTGTCGGTTTCGCGGTGATCTCCAAGGTGCCGAACACGCTGCACACGCCGCTGATGTCGGGTACTAATGCTATCCACGGCATTGTCGTGCTCGGTGCTTTGCTGCTGCTGGGTCGGATTGAGCATCCCTCGATTGCACTGCAAGCTATCTTGTTCGTCGCGCTGGTGTTTGGCACGTTGAACGTTATCGGGGGCTTTATTGTCACTGACCGGATGCTAGGAATGTTCAAAGGTAAGAAACCCGTCCGGAGCAACTCCGAGATTAATGAGCAAGCCCGATGAACTATCTGGTCACGGTCCTGTACATCATTTCCTTTTCGCTGTTCATCTATGGATTGATGGGCCTAACTGGGCCCAGGACCGCGGTGCGCGGCAACGTGATTGCCGGGGTGGGCATGGTTGGGGCCGTTGCCGCTACCTTGATCTTGATTCGGCACACCAGTCAGTGGCCGTTGATCAGCGCTGGCCTGGTTGTTGGGGTGGTGTTGGGTGTTCCGCCGGCGCGGTTGACCAAGATGACCGCAATGCCGCAGCTGGTGGCGTTCTTCAATGGTGTCGGCGGCGGTACGGTGGCGTTGATCGCGTTATCGGAGT
>JAIENC010000053.1 GCA_019751635.1 Mycobacteriaceae bacterium | reverse complement strand
ATTCGTCTGGACCAAGACCGCCGACCAAATCCTCAAGAACGCCAACCGCCCAAGAACTTCAAACGCGGCCCACTAGGACATCTGGATCAATCCCAGTAAAGGTGTCGAACAGTGTCATGAAAGGAATGACACCGTAATTTCTTTTGAAATATCTAATTATAGAAAGGCTCATCCAGCCTTCGCCGACGCCGCATTCGACAAAGTTAAGCGACTTATGTCTCGCCATGCAGGCCAGTTTGATGCCGATGTAATTTCGCCACATCCAACCGTAGTCTTTGCCTAATAATCCGCTAACATAGGAGTAGGCGTCGACGAATTTTTCGTCTTCCATAAAGGAATGATTGTGAAGTGTTGTTCTTAAGCCATCCGCCTCGTAGACCATTGAGGTCACCATTTCCTTATTTGGGCCCCATATTCTTTCGGAATAGGCGATTCCGATTGGACGCAGTCGCTGGTTATCGGCGAAGACTCTACGGCATCATCACACCCAGATGCGGGGGTTGAAGTTGCGGGGCATCCCAGCCAGATAGTGACCAAGGCTAAGCTGGCCCGCTGTGATGACTCGCATGTCGCAGCTGTTCTTACGGACGCTGCGCGACGATCCTGCGGACGCCGAAGTCGCTAGCCACAAGCTGCTGATTCGCGCCGGATACATTCGACCGGTCGCGCCCGGCCTGTACACCTGGCTGCCGCTCGGGTTGCGGGTGCTGCGCAAGATCGAGCGCATTGTCCGTGACGAGATGAACGCCATCGGGGGCCAGGAGATCCTTTTTCCCGCTTTGTTGCCGCGTGGCCCCTATGAGGCGACCAACCGCTGGACCGAGTATGGCGCGGGAGTGTTTCGGCTCAAAGACCGGCGCGGTCACGACTACTTGCTTGGCCCAACTCACGAAGAACTCTTCACTTTGGCAGTGAAGGCCGAGTACAGCTCATACAAAGATTTCCCGCTGCGGCTCTATCAGATTCAGAACAAATACCGCGACGAACCACGCCCGCGAGCCGGGATTCTGCGGGTCCGGGAATTTGTGATGAAAGATTCCTACTCCTTCGATATTGACGAGGCCGGCCTCAAGGACGCCTACCACGCCCATCGTGAGGCCTATCAACGCATCTTCGATCGGCTCAGGGTGCGCTACGTCATCGTGTCCGCGATGGCCGGTGCGATGGGCGGCAGCGCTTCGGAAGAATTTTTAGCCGAAAGCCCAGCTGGCGAGGACACTTTTGTGCGCTGCCTGGAGTCTGGCTACGCCGCCAATGTCGAGGCGGTGGTTACCGCCCGCCCTCCGGAGCGGCCAATCGACGGGTTGCCCGAGGCGGTGGTTTATGACACCGGAGTCACCCCGACGATCGCCACTTTGGTGGACTGGGCCAACGGCGCAGGCCTGGGTCGGGTTGTGACCGCGGCTGACACCCTCAAAAACGTCCTGCTCAAGGTGCGTGCGCCGGGTGGCGACTGGGAGTTGCTCGCCATCGGCTTACCAGGTGATCGTGAAGTCGACGAACGCCGACTCGCTGCCGTCCTCGAACCAGCGGAGTGTGTACTGCTCGACGACGCTGACTTCGCCAAGTATCCCTTTCTAGTAAAAGGTTATATCGGACCAAAAGCATTGCAGGAAAACAATGTTCGCTATCTCGTTGACCCGCGGGTGGTGGTCGGGACCAGTTGGATCACCGGAGCGGACCAACCCGGTAAACATGTGGTCGGGTTGGTAGCCGGCCGGGATTTCACGCTGGACGGCACCATCGACGCCGCCGAGGTGCGTGATGGTGATCCTTCGCCTGACGGTGCTGGTCCGCTGGTGTCGGCCCGGGGTATCGAGATCGGTCACATCTTCCAGCTAGGCCGCAAATACACCGATGCCTTTACCGCCGATGTGCTTGGTGAGAACGGTAAACCGGTCCGGCTGACTATGGGCTCCTACGGAATCGGATTGTCCCGGCTCGTGGCGGTTATCGCCGAACAACACCACGATGAGCTGGGCCTACGTTGGCCAGCTACGGTCGCACCATGTGATGTCCACGTGGTGATCGCCAATAAAGATGCGCAGGCGCAAGCGGGTGCGGCCGCGATAGCGGCAGAGCTGGACCGGTTAGGGGTTGAGGTGCTGCTTGATGATCGGCCTGCCTCGCCCGGGGTGAAGTTCAAGGACGCCGAACTACTTGGGATGCCGTGGATCGTGGTGGTAGGTCGTGGCTGGGCGCAGGGCGTAGTCGAGTTGCGTAACCGTTTCAGCGGCGAGATTCGTGAGCTTGCGGTCTCGGCTGCCGCTACGGATATCGCCGCTACGGTATCTGCCTAGCGGCCGGTAGTTGCCCAAAACAGCGATAGCTCTCACGGAGGTAATCTCACTAAATGTCCACTGACATAACGCTGATGGAAAATATCTTGCGGGCCGCCAATTTGTCTGACGGCGAGATTGCGGCTCGGGTTGCCGACCTTGGCCCCGACGTCGTGGCGCAGACAATGCTGGCTGAAGTGGCCTGCCGGGCCGCCTTGTTGACTGGCCCGGCCAATAACATGGTGATTCAGTGCGATCTCGGCTTCGGCGGTGGTCGGCTCGGTTATCTCCTTGTGTTGGGTGCTGGCGGCCCCAGCGTTGAGCCGGGGTGGAACGATGCGTCGGCAGCCGTTCTTCGGCAGGACCTAGTGGACTTGCTACGAGAGCTCTGGGGTCCGCCAGGGCCGTGTGGTGCGACTCGAGAGCTATTTTCTCACCAATATTTCGAGCCGGCGACGGTGGCTGGGATGCGGCAGCTCGTTGCCGCGATCTCGCAGCAGCCGAAGAATTTGTCGGATCTAGCCGTTCAGTTCGGTTCCGACAAGTGGGGCGGGCACTGGTACACGCCGCACTACCAAAAATATTTCGAGCCCTATCGTGAGCTAGCGGTGAAGGTGCTGGAAATTGGCGTGGGGGGTTACCGGGTACCCGGTGCTGGCGGTGAATCTTTGCGCATGTGGAAGCAGTATTTCCGGCGGGGTCTGATCTATGGATTAGACATTTTCGACAAGACCGATCTCTCCGAGAGCCGGCTACAGGTTTTGCAGGGAGATCAAGGTGATGCGCGATTCCTTGACGCGCTAGCCCGCCAGTACGGTCCCTTCGACATCGTTATTGACGACGGCAGTCATATAAGTCGGCACATCCTGACGTCTTTCCAAGCCCTATTCCCACACGTGCGGCCGGGCGGCATCTACGTCGTTGAAGACCTCCTCACGGCTTACTGGCCGAGTTGGGGCGGCGATCCCGATCCGTCAGCCCAATATCAAACCATGGTGATGGTCAAAGATCTTTTGGACGGTTTGCATCATCAGGAGCAGATTCGGGCCAGCGACCAGCAGCCGTCGGTCACCGAGTTGGCGGTCACCGGAGTGCATGTGCACCACAACATGGCTCTCATTGAAAAGGGAGTCAATACCGAGCAAGGCGGTCCGGCATGGTTGCGGGGGACGGATCACTCCCGGATGTATCGCGCTTAACGCTGTTTCTCCGGGGCAGTACCAGCGCTCGTTACTGATTACTGCCGGGAAAGGCGGTAGTCAGTGGCCAGGCATGGAGTTCCTGATTCCATCGGGCGGCTAGAACTGCGCTCTGGGTCAATGCCGTTACGCCGAAAGCTCGGTCCGCTGCAACCCGGGCTTGTTCGATCACCGCCCGCCACGCCGTCGCGGCATCTTTTTCCATGCGTACGGCCAGATGTTCGGCGTCGGCCGCATTGTTTACCGGCATGGGTAACTGGTAGCCGGCCGCAGCAACCGGGGGGGTAACTGAGCGGGCCGTCAATATCGCGATGACCTGGTCGCGGCGTTGGCGATGCTGGGTGAGTGCGGCCGTGATCAGATGGTTGTGGTCCGGCGCGGAGTGCGCAGCCACAATGCCGTATCCGTAGATGGTTGCGTGTTCTACCGCCAGTGCCTGGCACAGCGAATCGTTGTCGGCAGTGCTGTCCGATGTGGGTGCGGGGGAGGTCATGGGGTGGGTTCTCCGAAAACGAGGGCAACGGAGTAGGACGCGGTGCAGGCCGCAGCGATAGAGCCCAGCAGTCCTGCCCGATAGCCGGATGAGGTGGCCGCCAACCGACTAGCACTGTCAGCGGAGGCGTGTAACGCGTTGACTACTTCAGACACGGTGGGCGGCGGTGCTGATGTGCTGCTGGTGGTGGTTGGGCTTGTGCTCGACGTGCTAGAGCGGACTATCGGTGTGGGGGCAACTCGGTCGATCTCGGCGGCTAGCGCTGTTGCATGCGCGGAGCGTTCTTCGGCGACTTCGGCTAATGCAGCACGCAGCGCAGGCCTGGCTGTCGCAGCGGCTGCGGCAGCCAGTGCAGTATCGCGCCGCGCCAGCTCCAACTGCGGTAGCAGCTCGTCGACTGCCGGTGGAGCCGGTGGGGAGCTACACGCACCGGTCACCATCCCCAACGCAACCAGTGCGGCGCTGCCCGCCAAGACCTGCCGGCGCTTCACGAGCATGGGCGGCGGGCTGGGCATGGCAACATCCTGCCAAAGTGGTGATTGGCCACCGCGAGCGCGGCTGATCTGAGCCGATTGGCGTATTCTGAGGTGCCAGTTCGTTGAATTACCGGACAATTCAAGATGAGGAGCTCGCTGTGGCCACCGGGCTGCCTTCGCAGACGCAAGTGATCGAGCTACTTGGCGGCGAGTTTGCCCGCGCTGGCTACGAAATCGACGACGTCATCATCGATACCCGGAGTTGTCCACCGCGAATTGCGGTGATCATTGACGGCGACATCCCACCGGACCTGGATGCGATAGCCGCATTGTCGCGTTCAGCATCAGCTCTGCTCGATGGCCGAGACGGTGTCGATTTTCACTACGTTCTCGAGGTCAGTTCGCCCGGTGCGGAACGGTCCCTGAGCAGTGAAAAACATTTCCGGCGCGCTCAAGGTCGCAAGGTGGCGGTGGAACTAACCGATGGATCACAGCTGACGGCGCGAGTTGGTCAGCTAGAGGGTAATACGGTAGCGCTGGTAGTACGTGCCGGCGGCGGCTGGGCGGTGCGGCAAATCCCGCTCTCGATGATCGCCAAAGCTGTTGTCCAGATAGAGTTTTCAACTCCTCATCGATTGGAATTAGAACTGACGACGGGTCGGGCGGCAGAAGCGGAGGCCAGCACATGAATATCGACATGGCCGCGTTGCATGCGATCGAGGTGGATCGGGGTATCTCGGTCAACGAGTTACTGGAAACGATCAAGTCAGCGCTGCTGACCGCCTATCGGCACACCGAGGGGCACCAGCCTGGCGCACGTATTGACATCGACCGCAAAACCGGTGCGGTTCGCGTTATCGCCGTCGAAGTTGACGACAACGGCAACGTCATCAGTGAATGGGATGACACGCCGGAGGGTTTCGGTCGAATCGCCGCGACCACCGCACGCCAGGTGATGCTGCAGCGATTCCGCGATGTTGAAAATGAGCGAACCTACGGCGAATTTTCTACCCGTGAAGGGGAGATTGTCGCCGGCGTTATTCAACGGGACAGCCGAGCTAATGCTCGTGGCTTAGTTGTTGTTCGAGTGGGGACTGAAACTAAGGCATCCGAGGGTGTGATTCCAGCGGCCGAGCAGGTGCCGGGGGAGAGCTACGAGCACGGCAACCGCCTGCGGTGTTATGTGGTGGGGGTGAGCCGCGGTGCCCGTGAGCCGCTCATCACATTGTCTCGCACGCATCCCAATCTGGTGCGTCGATTGTTTTCACTGGAAGTCCCGGAAATCGCCGACGGGTTGGTGGAGATTGTGGCGGTTGCCAGAGAGGCCGGGCACCGCTCCAAGATCGCGGTCCGATCCAACGTTGCAGGCCTCAACGCCAAAGGGGCGTGCATTGGTCCGATGGGGCAACGGGTTCGTAACGTGATGAGTGAACTCTCCGGGGAGAAGATCGATATCGTCGACTACGACGAAGACCCCGCTCGTTTCGTGGCTAATGCATTATCGCCGGCAAAAGTGGTCTCGGTGACGGTGATCGATCAAGCAGCTAAGGCCGCTCGTGTCGTTGTACCCGATTTTCAGTTATCGCTGGCAATCGGCAAGGAAGGACAGAACGCGCGGCTGGCTGCCCGGCTTACCGGGTGGCGGATCGATATCCGGGGCGATGGGCCCGCGCACCCGCCAACGCAATCGGATCACGACGAGGTAAGTCCCAGGACGGTACATGACCACTAAATGCCTCAACAGCATTCTTGGGCGTATCTGCCCAGTGGTTCTGGCCGCCGCCGCATGACGGTAGACTAAGCCGTGATCCAGCGTGAGACTTCGGTCTTGGCGCCGCTGCGTACCGATGGGCCGGTGCGCACCTGCGTCGGGTGCCGAAAGCGAGAGTTGGCCGTCGAATTGCTTCGGGTGGTAGCTGTGTCTGCCGGGAACGGCGCTGATGCCGTGATCGTTGACGCAGCGGGTATTCTGCCGGGGCGGGGTGCGTGGCTGCATCCCGTGGTGCAGTGCGCTCAGCAAGCGATACAACGGCGAGCTTTGGTCAGAGCGTTGCGCATCGCCGGTTTACCGGATACATCCGCAGTGGTTGAGCACGTCAGGTCGCTTGATCCGCTCGGCAACAGAACAGGTAGCAAAGAACCATGAGCACACCGTGAAGTCCCGATGACAATGCGTCGTAGTTAAACCGAGGCGTGGCGCCACCACCGCTATCGCCTCACAGACAGGAGATGTAGTGGCAGGTAAGGCCCGCGTACACGAGTTAGCTAAAGAACTCGGGGTAACTAGCAAGGAAGTTCTTGCTCGATTAAGCGAGCAAGGCGAGTTCGTCAAATCGGCTTCATCAACGGTAGAGGCTCCGGTCGCGCGTCGCTTGCGCGAGTCGTTTGGGGGCGGCAAGCCGGCCGTTAAGGCCGAAGCTAAACCCGCCGCTACCCCTGTGCACACGGTTATCGGCAACGGCGAGGTAGCCGATTCGGCTGCCAAGACCAGGGAATCTTCCACCAGTGTGGCACCCGTTGTGCGCGAAGCTGCGGCTTCGGTCGTTGCTCCGCCGCCGGTTCCTGCGGCCCCGAGGCCAGGGCCGCCCGCCGGCTCGCCTCCCGCTTCGCCGCCGGCCACGCCAGCTAGTCATCGGGAGCCTTCGCCGGCCGCGATTCCCCGGCCCCGTCCCGGCCCAATGCCTAAACCCGGAGCCCGCGCTCCGCGTGTCGGCAACAATCCCTTCTCCGCGGCGCAGCCTGTCGATCGGCCTATCCCGCGGCCGCAAGCACCGCGGCCGGGAGCACCCCGGCCGGGAGCACCTCGCCCCGGAGCGGGGCCAGGTGGCCCAGCTGGCGGGCAGAATCGTCCACCGCGTCCAGGTGGGCCGCGGCCTGGTCCGGGCGGCGGCGGCCGTCCGGGTGCACCTGGTGGTGGTCGCCCCGATGGTGGCGGTAACTACCGCGGTGGTGGCGGTGCTGGTGGCGGCGGTGGTGTCGGTGCCCCACCTGGCGGTGGTTTCCGCGGCCGTCCGGGCGGTGCTGGCGGCGGCGGCGGTGGCGGTCGCCCCGGACAGCGTGGTGGTGCCGCGGGTGCGTTCGGTCGTCCCGGCGGTCCGCCGCGGCGGGGTCGCAAATCCAAGCGGCAGAAGCGTCAGGAATACGACTCCATGCAGGCCCCCGTGGTCGGCGGGGTGCGGCTGCCACACGGCAACGGTGAGACAATCCGCTTGGCTCGCGGTGCTTCGTTATCGGATTTCGCCGAGAAGATCGATGCCAACCCCGCTGCGTTGGTGCAGGCGCTGTTCAACCTGGGTGAGATGGTGACAGCGACTCAGTCGGTCAGCGACGAAACCCTGGAGCTGCTCGGCGGGGAGATGAACTACAACGTTCAGGTCGTCAGCCCCGAAGACGAAGACCGCGAACTGTTGGAGTCCTTCGACCTCACCTATGGCGAGGATCAAGGCACCGAAGAAGACCTGCAGACTCGTCCACCGGTCGTTACCGTGATGGGCCACGTCGACCACGGGAAGACCCGATTGCTCGACACCATCCGTAAAGCCAATGTCCGTGAGGGCGAGGCGGGTGGCATCACTCAGCACATCGGCGCCTATCAGGTCGATGTCGATCTCGATGGCACCGAACGGCTGATCACCTTTATCGACACCCCCGGTCACGAGGCATTCACCGCAATGCGTGCCCGCGGAGCCAAGGCGACCGACATCGCGATCTTGGTGGTCGCTGCCGACGACGGTGTGATGCCGCAGACAGTGGAGGCCATTAACCACGCGCAGGCCGCTGATGTACCGATCGTGGTGGCGGTCAACAAGATCGACAAGGAAGGCGCTGACCCGGCGAAAATCCGCGGCCAGCTCACCGAATACGGTTTAGTGGCAGAGGAATTTGGTGGCGACGCCATGTTCGTCGACATCTCGGCGAAAGCGGGCACCAACATCGACCAGCTGCTTGAGGCCGTCGTGTTGACCGCGGATGCAGCACTGGACTTGCGGGCTAATCCGAACATGGAGGCCCAGGGTGTGGCGATTGAGGCGCACCTGGATCGGGGTCGTGGCCCGGTGGCTACCGTGCTAGTGCAGCGCGGCACGTTGCGGGTCGGCGATTCGGTGGTTGCCGGGGACGCTTACGGTCGGGTCCGTCGCATGGTCGATGAGCACGGCGAGGATGTCCACGAGGCACTGCCGTCGCGGCCGGTCCAGGTGGTTGGTTTTACGTCGGTGCCTGGTGCCGGTGACAACCTCCTGGTTGTTGACGAGGACCGGATCGCTCGCCAGATCGCTGATCGGCGCAGCGCCCGTAAACGCAACGCACTAGCGGCACGCTCTCGTAAGCGGATTAGTCTGGAAGACCTTGACTCAGCGCTCAAGGAAACCAGCCAGCTGAACCTCATCCTCAAGGGTGACAACGCGGGAACGGTCGAGGCTCTGGAAGAGGCCTTGCTGGGGATCCCGATCGACGACGAGGTGGAACTGCGCGTCATCGACCGTGGGGTCGGCGGCATTACCGAAACCAACGTCAACCTGGCTTCTGCCTCGGATGCGATCATCATCGGGTTTAACGTGCGTGCCGAAGGTAAAGCTACCGAACTGGCCAACCGCGAAGGCGTGGAAATCCGGTACTACTCGGTCATTTACCAGGCGATCGACGAAGTCGAGAAGGCTTTGCGCGGTATGCTCAAGCCTGTCTATGAGGAGGCTCAGCTGGGTCGGGCGGAGATCCGGGCACTATTCCGGTCTTCGAAGGTCGGCCTTATCGCGGGCTGCATGGTCACCTCCGGTTCCATCCGACGCAACTCCAAGGCTCGGTTGTTACGCGACAACATTGTGGTCACCGAGAACCTCTCGGTGAGTTCACTGCGCCGGGAAAAGGACGACGTTACCGAGGTGCGCGAGGGCTTTGAGTGCGGTCTGACGTTGAGCTATTCCGATATCAAAGAAGGCGACATCATCGAGACCTATGAGTTGGTGCAAAAGGAGCGCACCTGATGAGTCGAGGTGGGCATGGCTGAGCCCCCCCGGGCGCGACGGCTAGCTAAACGGATCGCCGCAATCGTCGCTTCCACGATCGAGTACGAGATCAAGGACCCGGGGTTGACCGGGGTAACCATCATCGACGTGACCATGACCGCCGACTTACATGACGCGATTGTGTATTACACGGTGCTGGGGCCCACCCTCAACGATGAGCCGGATTACCCTGGTGCCGCTGCGGCGCTGGAGCGTGCAAAAGGCTTGCTGCGCACCAAAGTTGGGGCAGGTACCGGTGTGCGCTTCACCCCTACCTTGACGTTCGTCCGGGACACGGTCGCCGATACCGTACATCGGATGGAGGAGTTGGTGGCTCAGGCTCGTGCTGCCGACGCTGATTTGGCCCGAGTTCGGGAGGGTGCTACACCGGCGGGTGAACCGGATCCCTATCGCATGAGTGACCAGCCATCCGCTGACTGAGCCAGTATTGAGCGGGTAGCGGTCCGCCGGGGCTTAAAAGGTCATAGTGTTGTGCCAATGCCATCAGGGTTTCGGCATGCTTGGTTGCTTTATCGTGCATGTCGTTGGTGGTAGCGGTAGCAGAGCGCATCGCGGCACTGGACACCGCGATTTCAAAATTATGCGCAAGCACTGGGCCGGTGGGGCCACTGAAGTAGAGACTTTCGGCAATAGGTATTGCTGCCTGCAGCTCTGCCGCGTTCTGTTCGAGGGATTCCTTGCCGTTGTTGACCTGCTCGCGCTCAGTCTGCACGGTGGTGTCTACCTGGTTGTTCAGCTTCGCGATCTGTTCGATGAGGTTCCGGAATCCGGTGTTGTGCATCGCGTAGTGGTTTCCCGACGGACTCACCCAGCCGTCCGCTGGTCTGGTATTCGCCAACGTTGCGGAGGCGCCAGATAAATGGCTACTGCTAACCGCGAATGCCTTTTGCTG
Source organism: Mycobacteriaceae bacterium (assembly GCA_019751635.1). Lineage (GTDB taxonomy): Bacteria > Actinomycetota > Actinomycetes > Mycobacteriales > Mycobacteriaceae > Mycobacterium. Next base: position 8,958 of record JAIENC010000053.1, on the reverse strand, counting down.
CTCCGCATCCTCGTCCGGGGCATCGTCCGGTGATTTTTTGTGATGGTGGTGATGTTGTGATGGCATAAATAGTGCCATGAACAACGTGATGGCGATCAACCCGGCGAGAATAAGGGGGAACAACTCGCGCAGTGAGCACGGGTGACCCGCTTCGCTGGGTTCCGCCGTGTAGTACTCGGTAGCCCCACCTTCAGGTTGCGACATTCACGCCTTTCGTCGCTAGCTAACAAACAATCTGCCTGCTTGCACCTCAGATGGGGCGCCCCGAGGTTACTGTTGACCACAGTTATGGTACCTCGCGGAGGTGGGGTGTTGCGCGGCCGGCATGGTCAATGAGAGGGGTTGGCAAACGGGCAATGGGTCGGTCGCAGGCCGGTAGACTGCGCCGGTGGCCATCACCAAAAGAGCAGTTCGGCCGCTGAATTGGCGTCCTGGGTTACAGCGTGACCACATGCTTTTTGTCGTCTTGGTGGGGCCCAATGTGGTGTTGTTGGCGTTGTTTGTGTATCGCCCGTTGGTTGACAACATTCGGCTGTCGTTTTTCGACTGGAACGTCTCCGATGCCGCGGCCAAGTTCGTGGGCCTGTCCAATTATGTCGAGTGGTTTACCCGCTCCGACACCGGGCGGATTGTGCTCAATACGATGGTGTTCACCGTCGCGGCAGTGGTTGGTTCGATGGTGTTGGGCTTAGTCTTAGCGACGCTGCTTGATCAGCCGTTGCGTGGACGAAACCTAGTACGTTCCGTGGTTTTTGCTCCCTTTGTGATCTCTGGTGCGGCTATCGGCTTGGCGGCTCAGTTCGTCTTTGATCCGCACTTCGGCCTGATCGCCGATCTGCTGCATCGCGTTGGGGGGCGTGTTCCGGACTTCTATCAAGAGCCGCATTGGGCCTTGTTTATGGTGACGATTACCTAAATATGGAAGAACCTCGGTTACACTTTTGTCATTTATCTGGCCGCGCTACAGGGGCTGCGTCGAGATTTATCCGAGGCCGCCGAAATCGATGGTGCGAGTCGGTGGATCGTCTTGCGTAAAGTAATTTTGCCGCAGTTGCGTCCGACTACTTTTTTCTTATCAATTACCGTGTTTATCAACTCTTTGCAAGTATTTGATGTTATTAACGTTATGACGCGCGGAGGTCCATTGGGTACCGGTACCACCACCATGGTGTATCAGGTGTATCTAGAGACTTTTCGCAACTTTCGGGCCGGTTACGGCGCTACTATCGCCACAGTTATGTTTTTGGTGCTGTTAACGGTCACCTACTATCAAGTGCGGGTCATGGATCGAGGACGGCCTGGGTGATAGCTCTTGGTGATCGCCGCCCCGGTGCACTGACGTCTTTTCTTGGCTATATGGCGATGCTGTTGGTGATCGCTTTCATTGCTGGGCCGCTGATATTTGTCTTTTTTACCTCGTGCAAAAACCAGCCTGATATTTACTCGCAGCCGACTTCCTGGTGGCCGTCAAGCTGGCATCTGGAAAACTATCGGACGGCTACCAGGCAAATTCCTTTCTGGACATTTATACGTAATTCGGTGATTATCACATTGGCGTTATCGGTGCTGAAATTAATTCTTGGCGTGCTCAGTGCTTTTGGTTTGGTGTTCGTTCGTTTTCCCGGCAAAAACGTGGTGTTTTTGGTGATCCTCGCCGCATTGATGGTGCCCAACCAGATTACTGTGATTTCCAACTATACATTGATTTCCCAACTGGGTCTCCGCAATACATTTGCCGGTATTATCTTGCCGTTGGCCGGAGTTGCTTTCGGAACTTTTCTGATGCGTAATCATTTCTTGTCAATTCCTTCTGAAATTATCGAAGCGGCACGAATGGATGGCGCACGGTGGTGGCAACTGCTGTTTCGGGTGGTGTTGCCTATTTCTGGTCCGGCCATGGTGGCTTTCGGCATTATTGTGGTTGTTACCGAATGGAATGAATACCTATGGCCGTTTTTGATGGCTGACGATGAATCGGTGGCGCCTTTGCCGGTAGGTCTGACTTTTCTTCAGCAAGATGAGGGCGTGACCAACTGGGGGCCGGTGATGGCGGTGACGTTGCTGGCGATGCTCCCCATCTTGCTGATTTTTCTGGTCCTACAACGAAGGATGATCAAGGGACTGACCTCCGGTGCGGTCAAGGGCTGAAGCTTGATACGGCCATGAATCTGTTGAGTCGCCGGGAGTTTCTTGCGTTGGCGGGTGTGACCACGGTTGGGGCAGGGTCTGGTTGTGCCGGTATCGGCAGCAAGGTTTGGGTGAAGTCAGGATCAGGGCCAATCATGTTCTGGTCCAATCATCCTGGCCGCTCAACCGCAGTGGAGAAGGAACTGATCGCCCGGTTTGAAGGTCAGTTCCCTGGACTGTCGGTCAAGCTAGTTGATGCCGGCAAAGGCTACGATGAGGTAGCGCAGAAATTCAATTCGGCACTCATCAGCCCCGATATTCCCGACGTGGTGGTGCTCGATGACGTGTGGTGGTTTCATTTCGCTCTCAGCGGGGTTATTGCGCCACTCGATGAGATGTTTGCGCAAGTTGGCTTGGACGCATCCGATTACAGCGACTCGTTGTTGGCTGACTATGAGTTCAACGGTCGCCATTACGCATTGCCGTATTCGCGTTCGACACCGCTTTTCTACTACAACAAAGCCATGTGGGAGAAGGTCGGTTTGCCTGACCGCGGACCGTATAGTTGGCAAGAATTCGATGACTGGGGTCCGCCGTTGCAGCACGTTGTTGGGGCGGAGCGCTGGGCGCACGGTTGGGGTAATGCGGAAAGAATAGGCTGGACTTTCGCGGCACCGAACTGGGCTTTCGGTGGTTCCTACTCGGACAAATGGGTGTTGAAGTTTACCGATTCCGCCACCATCGCGGCCGGCGATTATTTTTGGGATTCCATTCACCGCAAGCGGTATGCCGCGATGGTCAACGACACCGCGAACGACTTCGCCACCGGTGTCTGTGCCTCGACGGTGGCATCGACAGGCGCGCTGAGAGGTATCACCGCAACGGCCAAGTTCGACGTCGGGGTAGCACCATTGCCTACCGGGCCAGGCGGAGCGCCAGCCTGTCCGACCGGCGGCGCGGGACTGGCGATTCCGGCCCAGCTTTCCCAAGAGCGAAAACTTAATGCGCTCAGATTTATTAGTTTTGTGACCAACCCAGCTAATGCTGCGTATTTTAGCCAGCGAACAGGATATCTCGTGGTGCGAAAATCTGCGCTCGACGACCCCAGCGAACAGAAATTTCTGGCAGCCAATCCTCAGGCTAAAGTGGCTATCGACCAGCTGCCGCACACTCGCCCCCAGGACTATGCACGGGTTTTCTTGCCCGGTGGTGACCGCATCATCTCCGCCGGTCTGGAAACCATCGGACTGCAAGGCGCCGATGTGCGAGCAACTTTTGCCGGCATCAACAAAAAATTGAGCGTTATTCTTGATCGCCAGATTAAGAGAAAGTTGCCGAGTTAGCGTCATGGCCGGAGTCCAGTATTGCGCAGTCACCCACCGCTATCCCGATACTGACGTGCCCTCGGTGCACAATTTAAATCTCGATATCGGCGACGGTGAGTTTCTGGTGCTCGTTGGTCCGTCCGGCTGCGGAAAGTCGACGACTCTTCGGATGTTGGCGGGGCTAGAATCCGTCCAGAGCGGCCGTATCGTGATCGGCGACACCGACGTGACCCAGCTGCAGCCGAGGGCACGTGACGTCGCGATGGTGTTTCAAAATTATGCGTTGTATCCGAATATGACGGTGGCGCAGAACATGGGTTTTGCGTTGCGCAATGCTGGCACATCGCGTACCGATACCCGGCAGCGTGTGCGTGAAGTCGCGGCAATGCTGGAATTGACTGATTTGCTTGACCGCAAGCCGGCCAAGTTATCCGGGGGCGAGCGCCAACGCGTAGCGATGGGCCGTGCCATTGTGCGTAGGCCTCGGGTTTTCTGCATGGACGAGCCGTTGTCGAATTTGGATGCCAAGCTACGGGTGAGTACCCGAACACAGATCTCGGGACTGCAGCGTCGGCTGGGCACGACCACCGTTTACGTCACCCATGATCAAGTGGAGGCGTTGACCATGGGTGATCGGGTTGCGGTGCTCAAAGACGGTGTGCTGCAGCAGGTTGATACGCCACAAGCACTCTACGACAATCCGATCAACGCATTTGTTGCCACGTTCATCGGGGCGCCAGCAATGAACCTCATCGAGGCGGCGATTGTCGATGGTGTGGTTATGGTCAATGACGTGTCGATACCGGTGCCACGCGAGGTGGTTATCCGAGACCGGGTGCTGCTCGGCGTTCGGCCGGAATCGTGGGACGTGACATCGGCCAACGCCGTCGGATCGTTGGCTGTTCGGGTCGAATTGGTGGAGGCGCTCGGTTGCGAATCGTTGGTGTACGCGGCCCCAGTCACGCGGCGCGGGTGGGCGTCACGCGAGCCGCGCATTGTGTTTCGCGTAGATCGGCATACCGCGGTAAGGGTAGGCGAAACCGTGTCGATCATCCCGCACCTGCACGAAATATGCTTTTTCGACAGCCAAACCGAAGTTCGCCTTGGAGCCAGCGCCCTCACCGGACCTGCGAGCGTCCGCGTTGAAGCACCGCCTCACGGTTAGCGGCGATCTGATCCCCACTGGCTTTACGCATCCACTGTTGGGCTGCGCTGGCTTCTAGCCATAACCCTGGACTGGTCTGCGATTCGTCGATGCGATGGTACGAGGCCAACAGTGCGCGCACTGCATCCTGATTGTTGCCGACAATGGCTGCCGCGATCCGGCCAGCGGCAGTCAAGAGTTCTTCATGTGGCACCACCTCGGTGACCAAGCCGGCGCGTAACGCGTCGTCGGCGCAGAGATAGTCGCCGGTGAGGCTCATCCGCCGGGCCAAACCCACCCCAACCTTCTGCGGCAGTCGCACACTGAGCCCCCAGGTGGGCAAGATGCCTACTCGGGCATGAGTGTCGGCGAACCGTGCTCGCTCCGATGCGACCAGGATGTCACAGTACAGAGCCAGCTCCAGTCCACCAGTAACGGCGGCGCCGTTGATAGCACCAATCACCGGCTTGCTCATCGCGGGCCAGCGCGGAGAGATGTCTGGCAGCGTGGATTGGCTGCCCAACTCTTTGAGGTCAAGTCCAGCGCAAAACACTGGGTCAGAGCCGGTCAGGATGACCACGTCGACCGTATCGTCGGCCTGGGCCTGGGCCAAGGCGGCAAAAAACTGATCCCGCAGCTGGGCGGATAACGCATTGCGTGATTCTGGCCGGTTCAGGGTCAGGGTGCGCACCCGCTCGGTGGTATCGATCAGCAAGATGTCATCGGTCATGGCATCACTGTAGACAGCCGTTGCAAGCTGCCCAGGAAAGCATCGTGACGTTCGGAAAGCTGCTGTTAGGATGCCGGCCATGCGGACCGCGGTCGCGCTCAAGGAATGGGGTGCGGCCGTGCATGCGTTGCTTCAGGGGCGCCAATGTGTGCTGCTACGTAAGGGTGGCATTGGTGAGAAGCGGTTCGAGATTGCCGCACGAGAGTTCATGTTGTTTCCGACGATCGCCCACAGCCACGCCGAGCGGATCCGGCCTGAGCATCGCGACTTGCTGGCTGCGGCCGCCGCCGACAGCACCGAACATCACGTGGTGCTGCGGGCCGCGGCCAAAGTTGTTGATGCACTGCCGGTGTGCCGCCCGGAAGGTCTTGCTGCGATTGAGGATCTGCACATCTGGACAACAGAATCCGTGCGCGCCGATCGGCTTAACTTTCGTCCTCGACACCGGCTAGTGGTCTTGGTGGTTTCGGTAATACCGCTGGTAGCGCCAGTACGGTTGGCCCGCAACTCCGATTACGCCGGTTGCGCTAGTTGGGTGCACGTCCCGATCACGCCGATGCTGGCCGCACCGGTGTGTGACGAGGAGTCGTTACGGCGTGTTGCCGCCCGCGTCCGCGACGTCGTCGGCTGACTTAACTGGCTTGATCGCCACGCGTCAACTCTGGTCTACCAGCACGGCGCCGCTGGACTGATCTCCCAGCGTCTGAAGCAAACACGGTTCGCCGCTGACGGTGAGTCGAACGATCTGCGCTAGTTGCTGTGGTGCATCACTTTGCACGTAGTGATCTGCGGTCGGTACCACCCAGTAACGGTTTCGTCCCGCTTTGTCTTTGATAAACGTGTGCCAGACAAAATTTGCTACGCGCAGCGGAGAAACGTTGTCATGCAAACCCCAGACCATAGTGGTGTTGACCTGGTTTTCGGCAAAACTCTCCAGCCAGGCGGTTTCGCCGGCGGCGCGCTCGTTGAGGTATTTGATTGTCTCGGTTAATACACCGATTCCGTCGTTGTATGCGAAGCACTGCGCCATAGCTGCGATCTCCGGATCGTCGGCTGCTCGTCGTGGCATGAAGGTGCTGAGGCCCATCCCGGCCGCTAGGGTCTCCGGTGTGGTTGCGTCCGCAACGCTGTGCGCTGTGGCCGGATCAAGCAACGCGGTTTGATAGACGGTGAGATTGGCCAGTGGAAGATAGATATTGCCATTGGTGACGATCATTTCACTCGGTAGCGCGGCTGGGTTGGCCTCGGCCAACATGTTCACGGCAATGATGCCAACGCTGCTGCCACGGTCGTGGGTGATCATGGTGTAGCCCTTGAGGTTCCACACTTCAGTGATTGCGTGGATCAGCAACTGCGCATCGTCAAGCAGTGAATACGCATAGGGCGCAGGGGGCTTCTCGGAAAGTCCATAGCCAGGGAAGTCCAGCAAAAATATGTCGAATTCGGAGCCCAATTCACGGCTTAAAGCTGCATAGTCCAGGCTGGAGGTAGGAAAGCCGTGCACGCACACCAGCGCCGGTGCGCCCACTGTGCCGCAGCGGCGGCTAAAGACTGTGATTTCTTTCCCGTTGTTACCAGGAGTTGTTGATTGCCAGCGAATTTCGGTTCCGCCGCGTTGCCATTCGGCAAAGATATCCATGATGCTTGCCTCCGCGATTTCGGTGATTCCGATCACTCAAACGGAGACGGTACCGGGGGCCGGACGGGCAACACCAGCCGGGAGTGCCCGAAGTGCACCGCGTGGGTGGCCGGTTTGAACGCTACCCCCGTTACCGGTGGTTCATCGGTGCCAAGGTTGCGGGCGTAGCGAGGATGGCAGCCGCCGGCGATCAGCAACCGGATCCGCGAGCCGACCCGGAATCGATGAGCTACGGCATCGAGTTCGATCCTGATTAGTTCAGGTGCATCAACCAGCCTCCGGTAGCCGTCACTGACGTTGCGGGATTTGCCCCGGGCATTGACCTCACTGACCCGAACGAACACGTCGACATGGGGATTGTCTGAGGTGTGCGCCAGCTCGGCAACCGGGTTGCCGAGTACGTCGAGATCTTCGTCGAGGACTTCGCTGGTAAAGCTCAGCACATCGTGGCGGCGGACCAACGCGCAGTCCCGGCGATGGCCGCCTGCTGACGACAGTAAGCGACCACCGATGGTCGGGGTCGGATTTGTCGGGTCGTATTGGAATCTGGCCGGTGCCGCCGTCGTCGCTGGTGCTGGGTGGGCCAGCCTGTCGTGGGGTTGCAAATACAGCACGTGTGGGCTGGTCGGCGGTGGCCAGTCCGGCAGGTCAAGCCAGCCTTGGTGGGTGGAAAATGCCCGGACCGGGTGAGATCGGTGCGATATACCGCCGGCCAGGTGGGTGTTGAGCCAGTCCCACGATTCTCCGACGATGCCACGCAGTCCCTTGATGCCAAGTTGTGAATGTGTCCAGGGGCCAACGGTCAACGCCACGGGGACGTCTCGGCTTCGTAGCTGCCGGTACTGCTCAAGTGTCTGCTGCAAGAACACATCCTGCCAGCCGGTAATGAGCAGCACGGGAATACCCACCCGATCCAATGACGCGGTGAATCGCATTGGCTGCCAAAAAGGATCGTCGGGATGGGGATGTTCCAGCCACGACTCATACCAGGGTGCGCCAGTGCCAAGTAGCTTCCGCCCGGCTTGGCCCAGTGGCAATTCTTGGGTGGCACGCATCAGCCGTGTGCGAGCACTGGCGCAGTAGCGCAACGCCCGCCGGATTCCGCGGTCTTCTTGGTGAGCGATAAAATCACTCCAGCCCAAGAAGTCGTTTAGAGTGAATGATCCAGTACTCCAAGATGATTCGCTGAAATCATGGGGTCCGGCGACGATAACTGCCGCAACCAGTTCCGGTGGGGGATCTCGCAACAATGCCCATTGGGTGAAACCCAGATAAGAAGCTCCCACGGTAGCGAACTGGCCGGCGAACCAGGGTTGGCGACGTAGCCACGCCACGGTATCAGCGCCGTCGACGGCTTCGTTGACTATCGGTTGGAACACTCCACCTGACCCGAATGTTCCGCGGACGCTTTGCGCAATGACGTGGTAGCCGCGGGTGGCGTAGAGCGCGCCGGATAGCGCCGATGAAACAAAGCCACGGCGGTAAGGTCCGCGAAGTAACACTGTGCCAACAGGTTTGGTGGTAGGTGCATAGCGGTCGGCCAGTAGTTCGAGTCCGTCTTGCATGGGAATGCGAACCCGGCTCACGGTGTAGTCGGTGGTTGCTCGTGGCAGGCCGGCCAACATTCCTACGGCGTGGCTGGCGACTTGAGCCGCTACGGTGCGTGGTTTGGTCGGCGATTGCTGGGCGGGCGGCATGTGCACAGGCCAAATCCGGCTAGAAAATATAGTATGGAGAAAGGTCTTGTGCCCGTTGCTGATTGGTGGAAGGGCAGTCGACGTCGGGATCGGAGTAGGTCGTTGAGTAGAACAAGCCAAAACATATTTTCGTAAATGATCCTCATTGAACAATATTTATACCATAGAAGTGGTTTCAGAGAAACCGATGGCCACCCAGCGGTTAGTGTGATTGGCCGTAATGGTGAAACGAATTTGATCGCTGTATTCAAGATATTCCCATTTGGCGTAGTAGGTGCAGTCCATTTCGAATGGAT